>NZ_WOWT01000002.1:0-296502 GCF_009746545.1 Oceanobacillus sp. AG | reverse complement strand
TATAATTCATGGTGAGTCCTCTCCTTGGTATGTTTTAATTTAGGGGTCAATGCGCATTGACACCCAGTACTATACCAGAGAGGCTCTTTTTTGTTCAAACCTCAAATTTCTTCATTACAGGAATGCTCCTTTAATGTTTAGTCATCGTAATCATGCTATAATATTGATCAAAATTAGAAGCTTGAACATAACCAGTTTGTTTTTCCATTGCATTTAATACCCCTGCAGCCATACCACTTTTTACAATACTTTCAATAGAATGTTTCTCACTTAAGGCTTTGGCCATTCCGGCTACTGTTGCATCACCAGAACCAACTGGATTAACTGCTTTAACCACTGGGATAGAAACTGTATAATAGTCTCCTTGATGCTTCACAAATGCCCCGTCTTTTCCTAATGTAACTACAATCGTTTCTATATCATGGAATAAAGGATTCGCTAATGCCTTTTTTAATACATCTACATCTGTAGTTACTGATTCTGCTAATAATTGTTTGAGTTCTGATAGATTTGGCTTGATTATTGTAGGTCGCGCTGAATTGCTCAATACAGCATGTAAAGCCTGACCACTTGTATCTAAAACAACAGGAATGCCAAATCGATTTGCACGGGCAATGAGTCCCGCATAATAGTCCGTACTTATTCCCTTTGGCAAACTTCCCGATATTGTTACTACATTAGTACCTAGTTCTAACAACCGTGAAAAATGAGTCTCAAAGCCTTCCGCTATTTCAGTAGTAAGAGTTGGACCTGGCTCCAAGACTTCAGTTTGATTCCCATCATGTAAAATTGCTATACAATTACGAGATTCTTGATCAATTTTATAAAAGTTATGTTTTATAGAATGTTGATTTAGCTGATTTTCAATAAACTGACCAATGGTTCCTCCTAATATCCCAGTTGCCTGTACTTCGGCTCCTAAAAGATGGGAAACCCGAGTGACGTTTAATCCTTTGCCTCCAGCTGTCTTCCGAACTTCATTTGTTCGATTGGATTCATCCAATTTAAAGCTTGGTATTTCATATGAAATATCCACCGATGGGTTTAAAGTTACACTTAATATCATCTATTATTCTCCTCTTTTAAAGCGATGAATCAATCTTCTTTTTGATATTTAATTACACCATTAACTTGCAGTAGCTGTTACATCCAAATTACTGTCTAACACGACATAATCTGCCAGTTTATTAGTTTCAATGCTACCAAGTTTATCTGCTTTTCCAAGGCTCTCAGCAGGTGATAAAGAAGCACGGTGCCATACTTTATAAAGTGGATCATCCGACCAACCCATTAAATTCTTAACACCATTAATTAATTGTAAGGTATTAGAACCGGTCTCCGTTCTGGCCATGCCATCCTTCACCACTACAGGAAACTCCCCTAAATTGTCTCGGGAATCTGGTATCAAAATTATATAAAATAGAATCAAAAAATTTTAGCCTAATTTGGTCAATCACTAGAAAAAAGATATACTGTTCATATAACCCAATTAGTCATTTTTGATTCTGCATTCAGTTTTTTCACAAACCTTTAGGATATCAACAAATTGCTAGTTTTCGATTATTTTAAACATCAACAAATTGCTATAAAAACTTTTGACTGTCTATCTTTATAATTTCATTTACTATTTTTCGTAAATTGTTACTCCCTTAACTACTCGGTTAACCAATCCATCTGGACTAGGATTATCCGGTGTAATCCCTAACTGAATAGACTTTTTAAGGGATAATACTTGTGCGAAGATAACATAAAGTAATGCTAGTGAAAAATCATTTGTAAATTTGTCACTGGTTTCATTTACTGAAATAGTCCAGTCAGCTAACTTTTCTACTTCTTCATCTTTTGATTCAGTAAGTGCTACTACTTTAACTTTTCCGTCCGTAACTAATTCTTGTAAAATATCAAAATCATATTTGCGGGTGTAAGGATCAGATGACATAAATAAAGTCACTACTGATTTATCCGTTAAAATTGATTTTGGACCATGTCGGAATCCTAGAGATGATTCATGAATGGCAACAACTTTACCCGCTGTTAATTCAAGCATTTTTAGCGCAGCTTCATGAGCTAATTGACCAAGAGAACCAGAACCAAGATAAACAATTCTATCGAAATCAAAATCTATAATCTGTTCAACTGTAGCGGTAACATGATTAACAAAGTTTTCGGCATTTCCTACAACCTTGGAATCAAACTCTTCATTAGCAAATAGGATATATGCAGCAATCATCATACTAGTATAACTACTTGTCATCGCAAATCCTCGATCATGAGCTTCTTCTGGAGTAAGAATAACTAGGCTGTTAGCATTATTTTTACTGTTCTGAGCTAATTGTCCATCTTTATTACAAGTAATATTTACCTGATAGAAGTCCTTAACTATTTGTTCCCCTAGCTTAACTGCTGCCATACTTTCTGGACTGTTACCTGAACGCGCAAAAGATACTAGAATAGTAGGAAATTCTTTAAATAAAAATTGCTCTGGATTAGAAACGATATCCGTTGTGGCAATAGCCTCAAAAAGAATCCTCTCTTTATGTTGATCCCTTAAAATCGGAACCAACGTATCTCCAGCAAAAGCCGAAGTTCCTGCTCCTGTAAAAATCACTCGAACTTGCCCATGCTTATCATAAATGGATTGAACAAATCCTCTTAGTTCATCCTTTCTTTCTGTCAAACTTTCAACAAATCCCTTCCAAACAACAGGTTGTTGATAAATTTCTTTCGAAGTGTGAGCCGCTTTCAATTCATGTAATGCTTCTTCATTTAAATTAAACAAGAAATACCATCCTCTCTTATCTTTGGTTATGTCATCATAACCATTTTGATATTAAGTAAACTCTATTAATGTAAACATAGAAATTAGAGATTAATAGAGTTTTTAATCATTTAATTCAACTGTGTAGGCGAATTTATCGCCTCGAGCAACACTAACCGTGTACTCAATTAGCTTATCATTAAAATAAGCATATCGTTTTAATAGGATAGCAGCTTGATTTTTTTTAGTATTTAATAGTTTGGCTTCCTTTTCTCTTATTAAAGTAGCTGAAAATGTTTCAACTGCCCTAGAGACGACAATCTGGTAATTTTCCTTAAAAACATCATACATCGGTTGTTCAACTAAATCAGTTGCTGTAAGATCCGGAAAATGTTTTTTAGGAAGGTAAGTGGTTTCATACATTAACGGTTCATCATCAGCCAAACGTAGCCGAGTAACTTGGAACACTTCCTCATTTGTCTCTAAATTCAACTGATTTGCTAAATGCTCTTCTATTTCGATTTCCGAAAATGATAGTACCTTAGTAGATGGTTCTTTTCCCATCTTTTTCATTTCTTCTGTAAAACTATAGAGATTAACAAGGTTTTGGTTATAGGTTTTCGATGCTACAAAAGTTCCTTTACCATGAAGTTTATAGATATAACCTTCACGCTCAAGCTCCTGCAAAGCTTGTCTAACAGTAATTCTGCTTAGGCCATAGATATCACACAGTTCGCGTTCAGGTGGTAGCTTTTGTTCAACATGATATACCTTGTTTTCAATTTTCTTTATGATTTCCTCCATTAATTGTAAATATAATGGAACCTTACTTGTTTTATCCACTTTATCAGTTGTCACCTCCAGCGTGGTCATTACCACTTAAATCAAGTATAAAACACAAAAACACAAATGTAAAGGTTCCCTTTATATTTTTTCTAACTCACTTATAATCATATTCTAGCAAAAAATGTTGAACGTAGTTGTTTTTCTATTTCAAGCACTTGTTTCTACATTTATTAATTCACTTTACAACAAAGTGGTCATTACCAATTGTTAAATATTAAAAAGGGCCGCAAAATGCAAGTGCGACCTAGCCCTAGAATCTTAGTATTAAATATTTTTCCCAATTAGGAACCCTTAAGATAAGTCTCATAGGTTTGTAATTATTGTCGGCTCTTCACTATTGACAGTTATATGGGATTTTAGATTAAACATTAAATAGCGTGGGGGATTATTTTCTTATTTCATAAGGACACTTTTTCGGATTACTAGCTTAGTAGATATAAATATTTTTTTAGCAATAGTTCTCCCCTCTAATCGTTCCATCAAAGTATTTACAGCTGTTTCACCCATTAATTCTGTATATACTTTTACAGTACTTAAAGGTGGATACATGTATTTAGATACAGATATATCATTAATACCAATAATACTTACCCTCTCGGGAATTTTTATATTTCCCTCATGGAGTGCTCTTAAACTACCAATTGCCATTACATCACTACTAACAAAAAAAGCAGTTGGTAGATTTTCTCCTAACTCTTCGATTGCCTTTTTCATTAATTCATATCCTTCATCTACAGAAAAGTCACTTATATACACGAACTCATCCTTAAACAATTTCTTTTCTTTCATATAATTTATAAATGTTTTTTCTCGTAAATCCAATAAAGGCTTACTCTCTCCCTGTAGTATTTCTCTACCCCCAACAAAGCCAATATTTTTATGTCCGGTTTCTATAAAGAAATCAATAATTTTTTTTGTTGCCCTCACAAAATCAATAACTACTGAATCATATTTTTCCTCATCCGGACAATAATCTACAAATAATATATTTTGATTAATACCAATCATTTCTGTAATCTGTTGACCACTGAATTTACCAACGGCAATAATGCCTTCAATATCCATCGGGTTAATTTCATTCAGATTGTCAAAAAAGTATAACACAGGCTCTATATTAATTTCCTTGCACCTATGTTCAATACCTAATCGAATAGACAAATAATATAAGTCATTTAATTCCTCTGTCTCTGTATACCAGTGTATGATGGCAATCTTCTTCCCACTATGTTTCTTTATAGGCTTTTTTCTATAGGAAAGATCCTCTGCAATTTCAAATATCCTTCTTTTTGTTTCATCAGTAACGGATAGTGTTTTATCGTAATTTAGAACCCTAGATACAGTTGCAGGTGACACGTTAGCTTTTTTCGCTATATCCTTTATCGTCGCCACAATATATAGCTCCTCAAAATTTTTTTCAGTTCTTCAGTACTAGACAGTGAAAAGCTCATACCGGGATATTCAAAAAACAACCCAATATAGCAATTTATTCATATACGTAAATCTATTTTCTCCAGCGAAACCCACATTTAACCATAACTCAAATAATTCGTTTAAAGTAAGAATACCTGAGTTTGAAGATGATTGATTGGCCTCTTACCATTATAGGAATTTTTACTCACTGTCCAGTTTTAGCAAGACTATCATAATACTCGTTTAGATTAACAGAGCGACCCTTTTGCAATCTAGATTCCTCTGCAGCAAATGCCATAAGATGACTTCTTAACGAATCACTAGCTGATGATTTACTTTCATGTTGTTCCTTATCAATATCCTTTAAAAAGGTGCGAACAATGGCTCTATCACCACCACCATGGCCGCCAACCGGTTTGTCGAACTTAACGATTGATTCATGTCTAGTAAGAAAATCAAAGATAGAAATGCTATTTTCCTCCATATTTCCTCGAATCTCACCTTTTGTTCCCATGATTTGAACGATTCTAGTTTGTTCGCGGGTAAATCCTGACATACTAAATGTGGCAGTGGCACCACTCTCAAATTCCATGTTCACAACTTGGTGGTCAACAACGTTATTATCCAATTGATATACACATTTTCCATAGTTAGTAGTATGAAGAGCATTTATAATTCCTTCATTAGAGTCATCTTCCGTAAATTTTCTTGCCCATCCTCGACCTTCACCTAAATAATAACGACCAGCATGGAATGGACATTCTAATTCAGCAGGACAACCATCTAAGCATCTTTCAGGTGCACCAATAGGAGCATTCTCTTTTTTGAAATGCATTAAGGAACCGTAAGAACTGATACGCTCACATTTCTCTCCTAACACATAACTAATGATATCCATGTCATGACAAGATTTCTGTAAAATCATCGGGCTGGATAATTCTTTATTACGCCAG
Organism: Oceanobacillus sp. AG; assembly: GCF_009746545.1. Classification (NCBI taxonomy): domain Bacteria; kingdom Bacillati; phylum Bacillota; class Bacilli; order Caryophanales; family Bacillaceae; genus Oceanobacillus; species Oceanobacillus sp. AG. The sequence continues at coordinate 290,535 of NZ_WOWT01000002.1, read as the reverse complement.
TTCCCACGTACAAAACTATGGGACATATGCATAATCTCCACATTTTCATTTAACTGAATTGATGCAATATCCCCTATCATTCCTTCATCAATTACCTTCTTTATAGTGGACCAAAATTCTGTATATCGTAAAACATGACAAATCGTTAACTGACGATTATATTTTTTAGCAGCCCGCTCCATCTCAACACACTCTAATGGTTCTGGGGACATGGGTTTCTCTAATAATACGTGATACCCTAATTCTAATGCTTTCATCGTTGGTTTAAAATGTTCTTGGTCCATTGTACAAATAATCGCGATATCTGCCAGCTTATCTTTTTCTAATAAGTTATCCCAATTTGAAAAGGAATTTTCAGGTGAGATTAGATGTGATTGACACACCCTCTCCCTCCTCTCCTTATTAGGTTCTGCGACAGCTACAATTTTCAATTCATTAGGATAGTCTAACGCATAAGGAGCATATGCTCTTGCGCCACGATCTCCAGCCCCAATAATAACTGCAGTTTTTGGTTGCATACATACATCTCCTCAGTTTCGTAGATTTAATTTAATAAGGTGGGATATTTTATCCCTTCCTACCACTTAAAGCAATACCTTCTACAAATGACTTTTGGAAGAAAATAAATATGACGATTAATGGCCAAGATGCCAAGAATGTACCTGCCATCAATAAAGGATAGTTCGTACTATATTGCCCCTGTAATGATGCTAATCCTGCAGATAATGGCATTTTTTCTGGTGAACTATTAACAATTAGCGGCCATAAGAAATCATTCCAAGCCCAAAGTACAGTGAATATTGCTAAGGCAATTAAGCCTGGTTTAGCAAGTGGAAGCATGATTTTCCAATAAATTTGAAAGTGATTACATCCATCTAACTTTGCCGCTTCTTCTAATTCATCTGGTATTGTCATGAAAAATTGTCTTAATAAAAACGTACCAAACGCACTAAATAATCCGGGTAGCACTAACGCCGTTAAAGTGTTTAGCAATCCTAAATTTGCAATAATTTGATACTGCGGTATTAGGAAAGCTTGCGGTGGTATCATTAAAACCGAAAGATACAGTATAAAGAAAAAGTTTCTACCTGGAAATTTAATTCTAGCAAACGCATATGCCGCTAACGAGCATAAAAATAGTTGTCCTACTGTTTTTAATACCGTTGTAATAAATGTATTCCAGTAGAATCCCGCAAACGGAAACGAATCAAATATCTCTTTATAATTTCCCCATTGTGCAACATCAGGGAATATTTTAGGAGGAACTAACGATGCTTCTCCTACCGTTTTCAAGGAGGTTAAGATCATCCATAGAAACGGTCCGACCATCACCGCAGCTCCCAAAATTAAAATAAGGTGTATAATTAGTTTTCTACTACGATTATTAATCTCCAATTTGTATCACCTTTTTTCTATTCATAGTGGACCCACTTATTTTGTAATCTAAACTGAATAATAGTAAGTACCAATATGAGGATAAATAGAACCATTGCTATTGCTGCAGCATATCCTTTCTCACCAATAACAAAAGCGTAATGATAGAACAAGTAAATAACAGATTGAGCATTATCAATAGCAGGGTTGGTTGGACTAATCATCATGAAAATAACATCAAACACCTGGAATGCCGAAATAAAGGAAATAACCGCCACAAAGAAAATAGTTGGACTTAATAGTGGAACTGTAATACGAAAAAAGGTGTATAGAGGTCCTGCACCATCAAGTGATGCCGCTTCATATAGTGATTTAGGTATCCCTTGTAATCCAGATAATAAAATTACCATATTCGTTCCAATGGAAGTCCAAACACCAACTATAATAATTGAAATTAATACCCAATTTGGATCTGTTAACCAATCAGGTCCATTGATGGAGAACTTGGATAACATGTGATTGATAATACCGTAATCAGAGTTATACAACCACATCCAAATCATACCGATTGCAGCTGGCATTGTAACTACAGGTAAGAAATATAATGTTCTATAAAATGTTAATCCCTTTATTTTTTGATTTAACAACACGGCAACTACAATAGATACAGCTATACTGAGTGGAACCATAGTAAAAGCATAAATTATCGTATTTTTAAAGGTCTGCCATACTTCTGGGTCATTTACCATCTCTTTATAATTATCTATGCCTGTCCAAGAATAATTACCAAAGTCTCCCCAGTCATTAAAACTATAGAATAATGTTTGAAAAACTGGAAGTATATAAAAGATTAATAACCCTATCAAGGTTGGGGCAATGAATAGGTACCCCCAAAATATGTCTTTGCTATGCTTACTACTTATTTTCGAAGTATGTCGCTTGCTTTTTTTGTCCTTCAACTATAATCACCTCTAGTAAGTTCAGCAATTATGCATAGATTTCCTATTCATTCGCCAAAATTCTTTCCATCTCCTCATTTATAATCTCACTTGCTTCTTCAACAGTAAGTTGTCCGGTCCATGCCTTTGCAATATTATCTTGAATAATTGTTGCCCACTTTGAAGTATCCTTAGAAACTGGATAAGGTTCAGAAACCTCGGCCATATCTAAAAATTCTTGAAGATTAAACTCAGGTGTTGCCTCAACCCATGCTTTTTGTGTGCCTTCATAAGCCGGTATAATGCCTGCTTCAGCTTGCATAGTTGCTGCTTTTTCAGAACTTAAAAATTTGACAAATTTCCATGCAGCGTCCTTATTATCTGAATTTGATGCGATAACATTCCCTAGACCGTGAATAACATTCGAACGTTTATTCATTATCGGAAGAACTGTAACATCTACGTTTTCTAATGTATATTCGTTAGATTTAAACTGTGGAATCATATAGGACGCTTGGAACATCATAGCTACCTTCCCGGACTCAAACATACTAGTTGCAGTAGTTGTTTCCATTTGGGCATGTGTTGGTGATACTCCATGCACATGAATTAAATCATGATATAACTGCAATCCTTCAATAGTTTTTGGATCATCGAAACCGGATTCTTTTTTATCCTCCGAAATAATAAAACCATCATTTGCTAGAATAGTATTATAATAAGATGCTTGAGCGTCCTGAATATATGCAGCGATACCATGGACACCCTTCTCTTCATCAGTTAGCGCCTTTGCTGCTTCTAATAAGTCATCCCATGTCCAAGTATCATTTGGGTATTCAAGATCAGCTTCATCAAAGAGTGCTTTATTATACCAAAGTCCAATAGTATCATAGTCTTTTGGAAGAGCATATGACTTGCCATCATACTGATACAAACCAAGCAATCCTTCTGGATAAGGAGCTAAATCTACTGAATCTTCCTTAATCCTTTCATCAATAGGCTCAATCATATTATTTGAAGCATATTTAACAAAGTTCGGTCCGTTCATCCAGAATACGTCGGGTAGTCCATCCCCTGTAGCTGCGGCATCCAACTTCGTAAAATATTGATCATATGGCGTTAATTCTAAGTTTACTTTAATATCTGGATACTCCTTATTAAATTCTTCTACAAGATCCTTTAGCATTTGTTCCTGATTCTTATCCCAATAAGCATATTTTATCGTGGCATTATCCCCATCTTCACTTGAGTTAGAAGAACATGCTGCTAAGACTCCTAATATTAATACACTTAAAACCAGTAAAGCTTTCTTCATAAAATTCATCCCCTAATCATAATAGTGATTTTTTAAACAACAAATGAAACTAGATAATAACTAGTGATAATCTATTTTTCATTTATTTTTACTAGACAAAGCCAAGAGACCTGCTCCAATAGCACCGGAATCCCCTTTATAATTACTTAAAGTTATGAAGTTTAAACTTTCTAGTTGTTCTGGGATTAAGTAATTCTTTAATTCTTCTTTTACTAAATCTAGTAAAACCGGATTATTAATTACGACACCACCCCCTAAAACGATATATTGAGGGTCTAATAAACAAATAATAGAATAGAGTCCTTGTGCTAAGGCTTGGATTACCTCCTGCAAAAGTACCTCTGAACTTGAATCCTGCTTATAATATTTTTCAAAGAACGTATTAATTGCAAGATTCGGTTGTCCATAATGATTACTAATTAGCTTCTGAATTGCAGGACCTGATGCCGTTTCTTCTATTGTTACCCATTCTTTTTTAGATGCAGTTGATCTTATGGGTAATAACCCAATTTCACCTGAAAAACCATTTCCCCTAACGAATTTGCCATTATCTATGATGGAACATGCGATACCAGTGCTAATAGTTACATAGACAAATGTATCCTCTCTTGCTGAATGATGGGCTCTGTATTCAGCAAAGGTAGCCACTCGAACATCATTGTCAATCACAATATTTTCTAACGGAATCTCTTCTTTAAGCCGATCAACAATTGGGAAGTTCCTCCAATTTATATTACTTTGATAAATAGCTACCCCCTTTTTTCTATCTACCTTTCCGGGGATACCTACTCCCATTCCAATGATTTTATCAAAAGTAATAGTTGATTTACTAACAACCTGATTAATACAAGCTAAAACCCTGGAAAACATCAGTTCCTGATCATGAGGTTCACTTAATACCTCGTGTCTATTATGGATGACACCACTCTGATCAATAATCACTGCAGCAACTTTTGTACCCCCTATATCTACCCCTAATGAGTAACTCATTTCCACCCCTCCATGTTTGCGCTTCCAAAATTATTGATTGATAATTAACTAAATAATGATAAATCTTTTAGTAAAGAATTTACTGATTAGTCAATATCATATCATTCAGATAATATATTGTCTAGTAAGAAGATATGTTCAATAAATGCTTTTCTAAAAAAATCTATGCAACAATGTTCAACTTTACTTCCAGAATTGGAAATGTTAGTACTCTCTTTGGGTTCAGTCAGTTTTTTGGAACCATTAAATTTTGTGGAAATTATACATGTTGAGGTAACGAAAATTGTTCAACCTACTCCAATTGTAACTCCTTATTTTCTCAACATGATCCCCGGGTAATATTGTTTCGCGAACAAGTTTGATGATTTATGATTCATTCAATTAGTCGGAACATATTCCTCATGATGAAAAAGGATTGTATCTTTTTTGTTGTTTTTACAGGGGCCTTTTTATGCCGCAAGACGGAATCCAACAGAAACCAGGTGAGGATGATTTGACACTTACAAATATGGGGGTGATGGCTTACCAATTAACAAAATATATTATCGAAATAATCTTGGTGGTTTTGATAAGCTATTAATTTAGAGGGAACAACAAGTAGAACACTAAAATGCATCTTTTTTAGGGGTTTTTACCTGTTGCTCCCGCGTCTCATAGTCAGATTTTACATACGTTCCGCTATTCCAGCTTTTTGAATAGTAGATTCCATTCTTAGCTTACTTTCATACATAATACGTTCTTCGTCCAATGTAAGAATCTCTCTATCTTTCATAACAATTTTCCCGTTGATTATAACATCTTCTACATCTTTGCTAGTTGCAGATTCAACAATCGTACCAATAAGATTGTTGGTAGGTGTTATATGTGGTTGATCAATATCAATTAGGGTTAAATCAGCTTTATTACCAACAGATAATTCCCCTTTTACCTTTTCAAACTGTAATGCTTTTGCTCCCCCAACGGTAATCATTTTAATTAGTTCTACTGCTGGTAAAACGACTGGATCAAAAACTGGCAATCCCCAGTAAGCATGAAGCCCTGAACGAAACACTCTAATTTCATCAAATAAACTTAAATTAGACGAAGAAGCGCCATCACTTCCGATTCCAATTGGCATGTCCATTTGAATCATCCTAGGTGTTTTCGGAAAACCGTGTGATGAAAAGTTTACTCTTGGACAGTGTACAACTTTTACATTTCTTTCATTTAAAATTTCCAATTCATTTTCCGAATAAATAACATTATGTGCTGTTAGTAAATTTGGCCCGAGAGCCCCCAAGGAATCTAAAAATTCAACTGGTCGCATTTTATAGTTCTCTAAACAATATCTTACCTCATCCCGATGTTCAGCAAGATGGGCATGTAATCCTGTATTATATTTTTTAGCTAGTTCAGCAGCTTGCTTGATTAATTCCGGGGAACACGACATAACTTGTCTAATCCCAAACCAAATATGAATGCGGTCATCTCCAGCACCGTTATATTCTTTATAAAGGTCTTCAATATCCTCAAGTATTGTCTCTGGCGGCTGTTTCATAGAATCGGGCAGGAAGTCACCAGTATCTATAGAAGACTTTGTAATCGCAGCTCGCATTCCTGATTCAATAGCTGCTTCTGCAACTTTATGCATATGAACACCACCAGCATCGGCAAAAGCAGTGGTACCAGATTTTATCATTTCTAAACAACTCATTTGAGCACTAATATAAACATCTTCCTCATTTAAATTCCCTTCAAATGGAACCAATATACGAGACCAAATCATTGGGTATTCATCCATTGTTCGCCCTTTTAATAATTGCTGGCAAGTATGCGTATGAGCATCAATTAGACCAGGCATACAAAGTTTCCCTTTCCCATTAATGATACTTTTGGGGGTGTATTTCTCTTTTATACGTGATACATCACCCACTTCAATAATCTCTGTTTGGTCTATGGCTATAGATTGATTTTTAATAATCTCAAAATCCGAGTTTATATAGCTACAGTTTTCTATTAAAAGATTGATCTCCAATTTTTACACCCTTTCTGAAGTGTCTATAGACAGCATATGATTTACTTTAGTAAAGAAATCTTCCATAAATGCGTTTGAATCAACTTGTAAACAAACAGAGACATTAGGCTTTTCCTCTTCGGCTATGTTTAAATCCTCGACCGTTCTTCCTAGAGCCTCTTCACTTAAATCTACTTCAATACGCATAGGTACAGTTTGTACAAGTTCAGGATATAAACCTACCCCAACTGCTAATGGGTCGTGTAGCGCACATCCCTTTAAGTGAGGGTGCATTTCCCCATACGCATCTAAGTAATATTGGGTGAATTTTGCGAAAAATCTCGCTGACGGGGTTCCCAATTGTTTCCATTTTTCTATGTTGTCTTGAGTTAATAATGTTTTTCTTGTAACATCAAGGCCAACTAAAGTGATAGGAAGATTAGATTTAAATACAAAATCTGCTGATTCAGGGTCTATTAGTATATTCGCTTCTGCAAATTTACTGACATTTCCAGGTGTAGCAACTGCGCCACCCATTGTAACAATCTTTCCTATAGAATGCATAATTTCAGGTGCACGATTGACTGCTCTAGCTAAATTAGTTAAAGGTCCAGTAGTAATAATGGTTAAATCACGATTATATTTTTTAGTACTATCAATTATAAATTCAACTGCTTCTAATGTGCTTTTTTCTATTTTTTCAACATGACCTAATGTATTTCCAAGACCATCGTTCCCATGAATTCTACCGTTATAAACTCGGATTCTTTTTTCTGGAGTGGTAGCGCCTTCATAAACAGGCACATCTTTATTTAAAACTTTTAGTATATATTTCGTGTTTCTACATGTATATTCCACTGGAGCCATACCATAAGTAGTAGTGATTCCCAATATTTCAATATTAGGCTGTGCAACAGCATATGATATGGCTAGAGCATCATCTATTCCAGTATCTACATCTAAAATAACCTTTTTCATTTAATCACCTCAAATATTTTTTTGGCAGTCTGCTTAAGATACATACTTATTTCTTTTTTCCTTTATAAAACTGTCTCCATAATTCATTTTAGATAGGTATCGATCAGACATTTTCTTAACAATAAAATAAGCAATTAATATAGATAAAATCTTATCAACACTGTTTATTAAAATAGAACTAGAGAAAACAGAAGTCCAAATATCCTGCGTGGAAGCTAAGAAAACACCGGTAACCGTATCAATTGATTTACCTGTAGCTCCTCCGAAAACCATAACAGAAATTGGAGAACCTACAACTACGGCTGTTAACGTAATCACCACACCTGAAACAATAGTCGTCCACAATCTCTTAAACATACCAAACCTAGATAAATATCCAATGATTAACCCGATTGATATCGATACCGGCGCAAAAAATAAACTTGTAGGGTTCGTAAGAGATGTTATCAGGTTTGTAGCCAAACCAGTTGTAGCTCCTACCCAAGGACCAGCAATCATTGCTACTACTACAGTTCCAATTACATCGAAATGAATTGGTAGCTTTAATAACTGTACTATCTGGCTACTTACAAAGTTAAGCGCAACACCTACCGGAATTAATAAAATAGCTAGTAACGTAAAATCTTGCATCAAACCTCTTTTCAAAACTTGTTCCTCCTCATTTTTTAATTTGTTTTACATTTAATCGTATTATTAATTAAAGTTATTTTCTTCTACTGCATTGTAAAATTCCTCAAATTCCTTTCTGGTAGGAATAGCTGATTGTACACCGCGTCTTGTTACTGCTATAGCAGAAGCTTTTATTGCAAATTCAATTGCCTCTATATCATTTAAGTCCTCCGATTTTGCAACAGTGTATGCTCCGATAAATGTATCACCAGCACCGGTTGTATCGATTGCAGAAACCTTTAGAGAAGGGATATGTTTGTATACGGAATTACTCGCAAAAACTGCTCCTTTATCTCCTAGCGTGATAATAATCTTTTCAATGCCTTTATTAAGCAAATAGTTAACCTTGCTAATCAATTCATGTTCTTCATTAATATTATTTTCACTTAGATATTCTAGTTCAACCTCATTTACAATAAGTGTATGAACTCCACTTATCACTTTATCATTTATATATCTAGCCGGAGCCGCGTTTAAAATTACTTTACATCCATTTAAATCCGATGCTATATCTATCACGTATTCTAAAATCTCCTCTTTAATCTCTTGCTGTAATAATAAATAAGAACTACCTTTCAAAACGGGAATACAAGCATTAATATCCTCTTTTGTTATTTCCTCATTTGCGCCAGGTACATAGGTTATTGTATTATCACCTTTATGGTTTACATTGATAAATGTTCTCCCAGTTTCACCCTCCTTTTTTATTCTTTGTGTTTTAACGCCTTGTTTATTTAAATTCTCTATTAATAAATCACCATATTTGTCCTTCCCTACTTTTCCCACCATTTCGACACATCCTCCCAATTTTGCTGCTGCAATAGCTTGATTAGCTCCTTTGCCACCGGAAGATATATGAAAATCCGATGCTCGTATGGTCTCACCAACTTTGGGAAAGTCAAAAACACTTGAGACAAAATCTATATTCAAACTTCCTACAACCGTAATTTTCTTCATACAATAGCTCCTTCTTTTTTATAACTAAAAACATAATCAACAAACTCATCAATTGATAAAATATTATTCCCTATATTCATGTCATTTGCTAATTCACTAATATAAGGTTGTTTAATATTGGACTGTTCAATCACACTTTTATCCCAAAAAATCTCTTTTTTATTTTTATCTGCAATGATTTTCTTGTTTGCCATTACGATAATACGTTCAAAATTGTTGACTACAAATTCCATATCATGAGTGATGGTAATAACGGTTTTCTTTTTTTCATGCAAATGGTCAATTAATTTAGATATTTGCACCATGCCAACATGATCTTGTCCGGCAGTCGGCTCATCTAAAATCACAATATCTACATCCATTACTAAGACACAAGCAATCGTCACAAATTTTCTAGTTGAGAAAGGTAAATTATAAGGATTCTCATCGAGGAACTCACCAATTCCGACTAACTCTGCAACCTTGTGGACTCTACTTGAAATTTCATCTTCTGAAAGTCCCATTGTTCTAGGTCCATAAGCAATCTCACTATATACGTCACTATGGAAAAGCTGATCATCAGGGTTCTGAAAAACATAACCGGCGTGTCTGGATATCTGTGCAGTCGTATAATCTTTCGTGTTTAATCCATCTATCACTACATCTCCTATTGTCGGTTTCAGTAGTCCATTCATCATCTTAACAGCAGTAGTTTTCCCCGCTCCATTTTGACCGATAATGGCTAATTTTTCTCCCTTGTCTATCGTTACGGAAACTTTTTCAACAGCTGTAAATCCATTTGGATAGATAAAACTTACATCCTTTATTTGAATTAAACTCACCGTTTATATACCTCCCCATTTTCTAATCTCAATTTCTGCCTGTATCTTATTTATGGGAATTTGAGAAAAACTTGGATCTCTTTTATTCATTTCTATACCTAATAAAGCGTATTGAGGAAGACCTGCATCATATTCGAGTACTTTTGGCATCGACAGGACATCAGCCGTTTTTCCATCTAACATAATTTCGCCATTATTCATAACAAAAACATAGTCTGAGTGCTCTGCAATTAATTCAAGCTTATGTTCCACCAAAATGATAGTTTTTCCCTGCTCTTTTAAAAGTTTAATAATCTCAAAAATATCTTTTGTTCCCTTTGGGTCAAGCTGAGAAGTTGGTTCATCAATTACTAAAATATCTGGATTCATTACAATAACAGCAGCAAAAGCCACTCTCTGTTTTTGCCCACCTGACAGCTCGTATGGATTTTTGTCTACCAAATCACTTATTCCTAATAAATCAATGATCTGTTCTACTCTTTTTTTTATTTCATAAATTTCGATCCCCAGGTTTTCTAAACCATAAGCAATTTCATCAAATACGGTATCTTTTACCCCACTTATTTGCGTAAATGGATTTTGGAAGATAAATCCAACCTTACTAGCTAAATCACTCATACTCCATTCTCGAATATCTTTCCCTTCAATTAGAAGTTCTCCATTCAGTTCACCTCTATGGAAATGAGGGATAAACCCGCGAATGACATTACATAAGGTCGTTTTCCCAGCCCCATTCTTCCCTATAAAGGAATAAAGTTCACCTCGTTGAATTGAAAAGTTTATATTCTTTAGAGTAGATTGACCATCATTAATTGGATATTTATAATTAATATTTTTAGCACGTATCAGTTCCAAATCAGTATCCTCCCCGCAGCTAGAAAAATGATGAATATAATTACTAGAATTTGAATCGACATATCTATCTTTGTTTTATGAAGTTCGTGAAGACTCGTCTTCTTCCCTTTTGTTGAGAATGCTCTAGTTTCTAATGTAATTGCTCTTTCTTCTGTATTAGCAATAGAACTTAACACTAGTGGACCTAAGACAGGTACAAATGCTTTTGTTCTAGTTAGAAGTGAACCTTCAGTCTCTACCCCTCTTGCCTTTTGAGCGTCCATAATAACTTTAGATCGTTTACTAATTTCAGGTATAAATTGAAAAGTAGCGAGGATAGCATAAGAAAATTTAGGTGACATTCCTATCTTTTCAAGTGCTTGACTAACATCTCGGATAGAAGTAATTCTAAAAAATAAAAGAAAAGCAGATGCAATTGCTACTATTCTAGAAGTCAGAGTGAGACTGAGCATAACTCCCTCCTCTTTAATTGAAATAATCCCCCAACTCCAAAGTACCTCCTCTCCAGGAGCAATAACCGATTGTATAATAAAGATGAATAGAACTAGTAACAATAAACCTTTAATTATTAAATTTAGAAATTGCTTTGCTACTCCTGCGTTTAAAGCAATTACAATACATAAAGGTAACATCATATAAGCATAGAGATAACTAGGTACTAAAAAGATTGAAATAGTAACAAATAGGGGTAGCATAAATTTAGTTGATGGATATAAATTAAGAATAAAATTTCCCTTATTTGGCAAGATATTTACCTCCTTCTTGGATTGTAACGGGTTACATTTTTGGGTTTCCTTTATAAGAATACTTAACCACTAGTTGTATTCCTTCTAACATAATTTATTGGCATACATATGGACCTTTGATTAACATGTTTCTTGTTTGCTAGATCTAATAATAGTTTTGTAGCCTCTTTACCTAATTCATATATTGGTTGCTCTATAGTACTTAGAGAAGGGCTTATTAATTCTCCAATATCAATCCCATCAAAACCAATTATTTGCAAGTCGTCTGGAATGCTCATTCCTCTTAACATCGCTTCTTTTACCAAAGCAACACCGATTTGGTCATTTCCAACAAATACTGAGTCTATCTCAGGATTTTCATCTAAGAGTTGTCCAGCGGTTATAAAAGAACGCTTAAAATCAAATTCACCTTCATATGTTATAGCTGTGATTCCTTTCTTTTTAAGAAAATCACGAAACCCCCTTGATCTTTCTTTAGCAGTTATAAGATTAGTTGGTCCACTAATTTCACCGAACACTTTCCCTCCATTTTCAAAAAGAGTTTGAGCTGCTAATTTCCCCCCTTCATAATTATCTACATAAACACAAGGTATCTCTTTATCCATACTTCTATCCAACGCAACAACAGGCAGATGAAATCTTTTAAAATTATCGCTATTACCAGATATAGTAGTAACAAGCAATCCGTCTACATGGTTTTGGGATAAAGTCTCAATATAATCTTTTTCCTTTTCCTTATTCCCGTCCGAATTACATAAAATAACTCTATATCCATACTGTCTAGCGGTATCTTCTACAGCTCTTGCAACTTGAGGAAAAAAAGGGTTACTTATGTCGGGAATAATTAACCCTATACTATATGATTGCTTCTTAAAAAGCGTCTTAGCAACTGCATTCGGTTTATAATTTAATTCATTAATTGCTTGTAAAACTCTTTCTTTCGTTGCAGGCTTTACTTTATTAGAATTATTAAGTACTCTGGAAACCGTTGCAACTGACACACCAGAGTATTTAGAAACATCTTTAATCGTTGCCATCTCCGCCTCCTTTAATAGGTCGATATACCCTTTTGAATTTATACCAAGTTTATCTCCTCCCAAATGAATATTCCTCCGAGGTCTAGGTCTAGTAGTTTAATGATTTTCGGGTAAATGTATTTATGCAATTGATAACTTCTGCAATGTCCTGGTCAGAGTATGCGTGAAATCGTTTCTTTATAAAGTATCCGAACAGTCCATTATGACGTGCACCACCTGCAAAATAGACTCTTCTGACTATTTGATAATCATTATATACAACATTTAGTTGTTTGTAAATAGATAGACCAATATTTTGTTGTAAAAAATAAAAAAACTCCTTTCTAAAGGTATAATTTCGTTGTAAGTTAGAAGGGGGAACTTAAGCATGGAAGTGTTTAACGAAAGACTAATAGACCTTCGGATTGAATATGGGTACAAGCAAGAAGAAGTAGCTAAAGAGCTAAATGTTACAACAAGTGCTTATGGTTACTATGAGCAAGGTAGAAATCAGCCTTCTTTGGAAACACTTTATAAAATTGCCTGTTTCTTTAATGTATCCATTGATTATTTACTAGGAAAGATTGATACCCCTAATCATGCTACCACTCATCTCCTCACTGAAAAGCTAACACTAAATGAATCGGAGCTAGATGTGATCAATAAAATAAAAGAGTTAAATCTTCTTGAAGAGCTTGGAAAAGATCCAGATAGAAATGTCGGACGATTACACCGTTATTGGGAATTTATAAAGAATGAATTGGCATTAGAGAAGGATTAGCAATTCAAAATAAAAAGTAGCGATATACACAATGGTATGTGTCATATCGCTTTTCATTTTCAATAGACACAAGTTTCTCTTGTATAAATCGAAAACTTATTCAGAAAGCAATATGTACTCACCAGAAAAAAGAAAAAGAATCTCTTAAAGATGAGATAGATGAATTAAATGAAAGTAATTCAACACTTACTGATGAAGTAGCCCGTCTCGAATCAGAGCTAGACAGTTCCCCAGAAGAATAAACAAATGCAGAAACTGTACCTGTTACTTGTGAGTGATCAATAAGTAGGGGGGATTAAACAAACCCACACGAAGGCACATGTGTGGGTTTGTTGGATGCTTATCTATAATGTTTGCTTATTTGGAAAAGAAATATCACTTCGCAAAAGTATCTTTATCTCTATCCCTCTTTCTTATAGGTAAGTTTCTTCGGGATATTCGTGATATTCTAATTTATTAACGGATTTATTTTCTTCGTACAATGACTTAATTCCTCATTATTTACCCTTTTAACTTTAAACTACATTTCGATTTGAGGAAGGCACGTCTTTTTTATCTTCTTGTGGTTTTTGAATTAAACCAAGTAACTTACCAATTATTAATAATACAATCAGTATAGCTAAGGATGATATGCCTACTATTAAAGAACTGCTGCTTAACATTAGAACTGGTACCATAGCTGTTATTAATCCACCACCCAAAAAAGGACTATAAAATGGTGCTCTTAATGCAAAACCCTTACCAGAATCTGTTTTCATTTCTGGATCTACGGTTCGCAATAACATTAGCCCTATAGCAGTCACTCCTGTATAAGCTCCATAATGTACGATTGAATGTTCAAACCAATCCTCTGGGAAGAATCGTCTTCCCAGATAATAAAAGTACCAAATCATCATGCCTAGTGTAATACCAGATAGAATTATTAATGGAAGTGCATATTCAACAACAATAGGAATTTGTATCGATGCTACTGCCCCCAGTACAAGAAAGTCTAATGCAATCCCTTGAATACGGTTCATTGTGTTTACGTCTATCATTTCAAAATACTTTGTTCTCGATATAATCATATTAATAATATATCCACCAATCATAGCCATTGGGAAAAGTGGTATTCCCGGAACAAATACTGCGATTGCTTGTTGCATAAACCAACCAAGAAGTATCGCAATCGAGATAAGACCAGCGTGGAAAGCAAAACCTTCTACTAAATCTGGATTTAATGTGTTCACTGAACTTGATTTTTGGTTGTTTAACGGAATGACATCGCTATCTTTATTTTTCATTTCTTCCGGTTTTTTTATAACTGACGTATATCCTTTTTTAACACCGTGGTTTATCATTATAATTCCGGAAATTATTCCAATCACTATTCCAAAAGTAGCAGATGTAACACACAGTGAGGCACCATCAGACCAATTCAGGTTATTATAAACCTCAATCATACCGGCTGCAGTTCCGTGTCCACCTGCCCAGCCCACTTCAATAATAGAAGCAAACATTTCATTTAAATTAAATAATGGTATTAAAATCAAAGATGCAATAATAAGCGGTATTGACAATTGTAGCAGACTACCAGTATAGCTATATAACAAATGCCTACCTACTAACTTCCCAGTACCACTTTGTTTTTCGTTCTTCATTCCCATAAGCATGGGAGCGAACACAATTGATATTAATATTCCTGCTAACGCTCCCCAAGTATTAACCATTTCTTCAGAAAAAAGTTTGACTCCGTATGGGCCTAAGAGTAAACCTATAAATCCAGCTAACAACGATGCTGGAATAAAATACTTCTTCAATACTTTTATCTTTAATCTTAAAAACGTAGCAAAGACTAAAAGTAACCCCATAACTGAAAAGTAAAATAATAGGCTATTAAGCGTTCCTGATGTTATTGCCTCTGTTGGTATCATGCCTTCCCCTCCTTATATTAGCATCTTTGTAAGCACTTACAACACATTAAGCAAAAGTCGGATTTCCCCACATATTTAATTGTTTACCAATTTTTTTCTCCACTGCTTTTTCATAAACAACCGATGCTAATGCAACATCTTGAATCCCCATTCCTACACTATTAAAATATATAAACTCATCGTTGTTCATTCTTCCATGTTTAATATTATTGACTATTTCACCGAGTTGAGCATCAATCCTACTTTCATTAAATTCCCCTTCAGCATACATCAAAGAAATAGTTTCGACACCTCTATGTTTTAGTTCCTCCCAATCATCAACTACGATTTTATCTGCTTTTTCGATGACTTCATATTCACATTCATGACTTCCAACATGTAAATATAGGGATCCCTTATCAATCCATTCATATTTTACTATTGGAGTTTTAGAAACTGTTGCAGTAATGAAAACATCAGATCCTCTTACTGCTTCCTCAGCTGTATCAACTACTTTTATTGGTAAATTTACTTTCTCGTTCATTTCTTCTGCAAATAGATGGGCACGTTCTTTATTAAGGTCATTTATTTTCACTTCGGTTAAGTTTTTCAAAACACTCTTCATAGCCATTAATTGTGTTTTATTTTGCGCACCTGCACCAATCAATCCCAAAACTTTAGAATCTTCTCTCGCTAGATATTTAGCAGCGACACCTGAATTTGCTCCAGTTCGCATCGCGCTTAATAACATACCATCCATTATCGCTTTAGGAAACAGGGTTTCATAATCATTTAATATAATAATCCCCGAAGCCCTTGGTAATCCATATTTATCGGGATTAGTGGGAGAACTGGAAATCCACTTTATACCAACCGATTGAAATTCACCTCCAATAGAAGCTGGCATTGAATTTACTCTCCCACGTGTGGTTTCTGAATCTATGTCTCCCCAACGCAATACACTTTTATTGGGTAGTACATAATCTTCTTTTTGATGCAATGAAAAAACGCTCTCCATTACTTCAATAGCAAGAGACATATCCTCTCCCCCACACTTTTTTACATCCTCTTGGTTTAAAAACAATACATTTGAAAACAAATTACTTTCCCCCTTTTCAGAATTAGTATATAATTTAATTTATCACAATTATTCTTGCAAAGCAACAATAATTATTGTTTAGGAGGAAATAAATTGGAGATTCTCATTATAGGGGCTGGTAATGGTGGTCTAGCATTTGGAGGAATGCTTATTGAAAGGGGGTTTAAAGTTAATTTATTTGACAACCAAGAGAGTGTTGTCCAGCCAATTAAGAAAAACAATAAGAAGATAACAATCATTTCTAATGGAGTTTCTAAACAAGTAAAATTTAATTTGGCTACAAATAATCTGCAAAGAGGTATTAATAATGTTGATTATATATTTATAGTAGTTCCAGCTTACGCACATAGATCTGTTGCAATTGATTTATCAAAAGTTATAAAGGAGAATCAAGTTGTAGTATTACATCCGGGAAGAACTGGTGGGGCAATGGAATTCAAAAAAATATTTAACTCAGTAGGAAAAAAGAACATTATAGCCGAAGCGGAAACCATGTTATTTGCTGCTAGAAAAAACAGTTCAACTGAAATAGTAATTCATGGAATCAAAAAAAGTGTAGGTATAGCCTCACTTCCTAAACACGCTTCCCAGGAAATAAGCAATAAATTAAATAAACTTTTACCACACTTCCATAATAGTATTGATGTGATATCTACCAGCTTAAGCAATATTGGAGCCGTTTTTCATCCCATCCCTTTTTTATTTAACTTAACCAGAATCGATAACAAAGAAAGCTTCAAATATTATCATGAAGGTATCAGTCCATCAATTGCTAATTTATTAGAGTCATTAGACAAGGAAAGGCTATCAATAGCTCAAGCCTTTGGATTACAAATACCTTCTGCAAGGGAATGGGTTAATTTTAATTATGGAGTTGCTGGAAAAACTCTGTACGAATCAATACAAATGAACAATATCTATAAAGACATCCTAGCTCCCACCGAGATAAACTCAAGGTATATTATGGAAGATATTCCTATGGGGCTTGTACCGATGAAAGAATTAGCACAGATAATTGATTTAGAAACCCCAATAATAAATTCTATAATTAATCTAGCCTCAAAATTATACAACTTTGACTTTATAAAAAATGGAAGAAGGATAGAACACATGGAAATTGAGCCAATGTTCCCCGCTCTTCCTAATATCAATAAATAATTATATTTTTCGATTCATAGTAAAATCATTAGTATCACATTAGATAATAATTTATTAATCCCATTGATTTTTTATATTTGTAACACTGTTGATTTAACTATGTTAGGATAGAATTAATGAATAAAGTATACTGGAGAGGTAGCTATGTCATTATTTGAGAAGATTCAAGTATCGTTGGAGACACTTAGTGAGGCAAAAAAAAGAGTAGCTTACTATGTTTTAGATAATTGGTTAGAAGCAGCTTTCTTACCAGCATCAAAAGTGGCAAAAAATGCTAAAGCTAGTGAATCTGTTGTTGTTAGGTTTTCGCAGGACTTAGGGTTTTCTGGATTTCCAGATTTTCAAAAAGAACTACAAAAAATATTAAAATCTAGATTAGCTTATCCTGCTAACGAGCAGATAAGTGCATCTAAAGACTTTAAAAATATAAACGCAGATCTACTCAATGTCTATAATAAATCATTAGAAAATATAGATGATGTATTTAAAAATAATTCCATTAATATGTTTGTTAAATTTATAAATAAAATTAAAGATGCAGCAAGAGTTCTTATATTAGCTAGACAAAACTCTTATGGGCCGGCCTATACATTAAACGTACACTTAAATGAACTCTTTGGTAATTCAAAAATTATGGATGGAGAATCAGTTGAATCATTAGATTATATTCGAAAGTTAAATGACAAAGATCTAGTGCTTTTCATTTCAATTCCATCCTATTCAAAAAGAATGAGATTGTATAGTGATTATTTAAATGAAAAAGGTATTCCACAAGTTGCAATAACAAACTCACATAGTAATAATATAGGTAAAAATGCTGAAGTTTTGCTCTTAACGAGTGTGGATTCTCATTCTTATTCCAATTCACATATAGGAACAGTATTTATTATTGATATACTTATATATTTATTTACTCTAGAAAATAAAGCCGAACTACTAAAGTACATTGAAGATACTAAACTACTTAACGAGCGATTTGGTATTACAGATTAATAATGTGTAATCATACTGATGCTTTTAAAAAACATTCATTTTGATCAGTTAAAAGTGAAAATGCATAGGTAAAGAATGGTGTTCCAGCCTGATCAGATCCCCGCCGATAATTAATGTTTAATCAATTATCGGCGGGGATTAAAAGGATACTCTGAAGTGTAAAATAAACTGCGAAGCAAAAACCGATGTACCTCATTCAAAAAGATAACTCCCTGGTTAGCTTCTATTTGTTGTTTAACCCCCTACCTATTAACGAACTAAATAAATCTTTTTCTTCACTCATGGATAAAGATATATACCGAAACATTTCATCGCCTGGTTAAATTTTGTTTTTTCAAAAGGAAAGTACTTATTCTCTATTACTGATCGATGAAAAAAGTAAACCGGTCTGGTATTAATTTTTATTAACTGCTCCTCTTCATATAGCAGATTTAAATAATGACTAATTGTATTTCTTTTTAAGTTAAAATACCTACTTACTACTTACCGAGGCAGCCGTAAACATTTTTAAGTCACTATTTTCTGATAAGGTGTATGTTAGCTGTTAGCTGCTCCAAATGATTTAGTATTTCATCTTTTAACAAAGAAATCACCTCTCCATTCCTAACTAAGTACCTATTAAATATTTTATCACTTTTACTGTAAATTTCATCTATAGTTCGAAAACATTGAAATAGTCTATTACATACACGAGCCATTGTGAATTTCGATGATACTACTTCTTACAAATTGAAGTGAAATCGACTCAGTCAAACAAAAAAAGGAAGAGCATGGTTGCTGCAACAAAGGAAAAAGTAGCAATATGGCACATACCATTGTGCATATCGCTACTTTTAATTTTTTCATTTTCTTCAACTTTAGGAGATCCTATTTTTATCACTTCTTTTGAAACTATCTATATATTCTACTTAGTAATTCAATAATTCAATAGTTCAATAATTTCACCTTTTGTCATATCCTTTAACCCGAACCTTTCTAATTTAACTCCACTTTCCCTTAAGTCTTCACCAACAGCTATTTCTGCTAAGTCAATAAGCAAATCTGTACATGGTGTTAGTACATCTAATGCTGTTCCCAATTCAGAGATAGGGACAAGGCCATATGGAATGTCTTCATATATATAACGGTATTTTAAGGTTGTAGGAGCTTTTCCTGTCTGATAAGCTTTGTTTTTATTAATTGCCTCATATAATGTATTTTCTTTCACACCATAAAAACGATGAAGTAATTCTAAGGAGGAGGATAATTCAACACCAATTGTTTTACCGAGGGCTAAACGTTCCGCTTCTAATTTCTCCATCACTCTTACAACGGATGGTGAAGCACCCTCTGGATAAAAGTAAAAGTCTTTTTCAGATTCAATCCAACCTACATTCATAAGAGTTATAGGGGTATGAAATATCGGATTCACATTATTTAAGGATGTTCGAATCACACTTTTTTTCGGTAATAATTGTGGATATATTTTTTCCAATTTTGATTTCACTTGCCCCACGTCTTCGGATGGATAAGTGGCAAACTCTAATTTTTCTTTAACCCCTCTTACTGTGACATAACCAGGCTTATTATACCTACATGCATAGATTAAAGACTCTGTTTCCGCAACGTAAACTCGCTTATTATTCCCCGCTCTATCTAGCACTTCGGAGAACTCCAATGCTCCCCAGTAACCAGGAAAAATTAGAATAACTTGACCGTCTTGAACGTAAGGTGCAACAGATTCAGCAACCTTGGAATGGGAGTTTGCATTGGTCGTACACATGATAACTTCCGCATCTTCTAGTGTTTCTATAAGATTAGTAGTAGCCTCAACAGGTGCAAACCCTTTAATCATACCATCACAATGAATTCCTCCTACATTATTTAATTCTGAAATTAAGTTTTCATTTATATCGTATAGTTTCACCTTATGACCTTCTAATGTAAGGTGAGCTGCCATTGTTTGACCACCATTTCCCGCTCCAATAATTGCAATATTCATCTTTTTAACTCCTCCTTATTTAATAAACATTATGCTATTTTTTCACCTTTTACGGTTTGATACTTGTAAACGCTATATCTTAAGATAAAAGAAACTAAAATTAGAGAAAACCCTATTAAATCACTAATAACACCTGGGTAAATTAATACTATGGAGGCAATGAACAATAGACCCCGTAACACCATATTTGCTTGTTTCCCCCAGAACCAGCCTTGTAAAGCACATCCTAACACGAAGACACCTATTAAAGATGTAGCTATTGATAACGCTATTGCAGTCGGTGAACCAATCCCTAATAACGATGGACCATATACGAACATGTAAGGGATGATAAAAGCAACCAAGCCTAGTTTTACAGATGTAAATGAAACCTCTAAAGGCTTTGCTTTCGCTATTCCCGCACCTGCGTACGATGCCAAAGCAATAGGTGGAGTAATTGCAGATAGACATGCAAAGTAAAATACAAACATATGAGCTAGTAGCAGATCAACTCCTAGTTCAACGAGGGCAGGTGTAATAACTGCTGCTGTAATCAAATATGCTGCCGTAGTGGGTAATCCCATACCCAAGATAATCGTAGCTATCATTGTTAGAACTAAGGCAACCGGCAACATATCTCCAGCTAATGAAATAATTACACTAGCAAATTTTAAACCACTACCTGTCAGATTTAAGACTCCAATAATAATTCCAGCTGTTGCACATGCTGCAATCATTTGTAGAGCATTTTGAGCTCCACTCGAAAGCGCTTCCACAATTTTCTTTAAGTTCATTCTTGTATCTTTTCTAAATAACGAAACGATAATACATGTAGCAATTGCCCAGAGTGCAGCTCTTATCGGGCTGAACTGTAGAATAACCAAGATAAAAATTAAAACAAGTAAAGGAATGATTAAATGAAATCTCTTCATAACTTCAGCAAGTTTAGGTAATTTAGAAGCGGGTAATCCTTTAAGTCCCTTCTTAGCTGCTTCAAAATCAACCATAATTAATATCGATGCGAAATACAATAATGCTGGAATAATTGATGCTATAACAATGGTTGAATAGGGCACGCCAACTAACATAGCCATGATAAAGGCAGCAGAGCCTAATATAGGTGGCATAATTTGTCCACCGGTAGACGCTACTGCTTCTACTGCTGCTGCAAATCTCGCTTTATATCCTGTTTGCTTCATTAGTGGAATAGTAAAGGCCCCAGATGATACAACGTTTGCGACGGAATTCCCTGTTATGGTTCCAAATAACGCACTTCCTACAACAGCAGTTTTCGCTGGACCACCTCTTGTTTTACCTGTCAAACTCATGGCAAAATCAATAAAGAATTTCCCTGCCCCAGATACCTGGACAAATGAACTAAATACAATAAACAAAAATACGAAGGTAGCGGAAGCTGCTAATGGAACACTGAATATAGCATCCATCCCCTTTAAATAACTGATAATGCGATCCCAACTATAACCTCTATGCCCTAAAATTCCAGGTACATATTCACCGAATCTAGCATATATAATGAATATTACTGCAATTATGGGCAAAAGTAATCCACATGTACGCCTCGTTATCTCTAATACAACCAATAAAATACCTGTGCCGACTATTACATCCCAATTTGTCGGGTTAATTCCAATACGATAAACTAACTCATCACCATTAATGATTAAATAGCCAGTTGCCCCTATGATTAGTAGAATTAAAGTTGCATCTAATAGATTAATACTATCCCTCTTACTCTTTTTACTCATTGGATATAAGAATAATACTAATACAGCCCCCATTCCTAAATGAACTGAATATAAAACCCAAGGAGTAACAGGTTTAATCCCCAAAGCGTAAATATGAAAAAGAGACATTGCTACTGCGATTGATACGACGATATAACGATACACTTTTTTTAAATCTCTTGTGTTACTCTCGCGATCCAGCTCCTGAACATCTTTATAATTATCTTTATCTTGCTTAACAGAATTACCTTGAAATTCATCCATAATAAGGCACATCCTTTACAGAGTAATTGATACTACTAGTCATTCTTCTCGGGAGGGACAAGTTCATCGGGAATTTCAATTCCTATTTCTTTATAATACTTATATGCTCCCGGATGAAGGGGCATCCCGTTATGAATCACATTTTCGGCTAATGTATCCTTAGAAGTAGGATCAACATTTAATAATTGTTGATGATTTTCAAAAGTTTGTTTCACAAGTTCATATACTAACTCTTCTGAAAGTTCTAGAGAGGCTATCGCCACGTTCCAAAAAGCTATTTGTGTAATATCTTCATCTAAATCTTTATACATATCTGATGGAACCTCATAAGTAGTCCAATATGGGTAGTCTTCTAGCATTTTATCTATCTCTTCATCGCTTAACTCGATA
This sequence comes from Oceanobacillus sp. AG, assembly GCF_009746545.1. NCBI lineage: Bacteria > Bacillati > Bacillota > Bacilli > Caryophanales > Bacillaceae > Oceanobacillus > Oceanobacillus sp. AG. The sequence continues at coordinate 267,601 of NZ_WOWT01000002.1, read as the reverse complement.
TGTCTTACATCATGGGTAGCTTCTAAATCCAACATAAACGGACCTGGCGCTCCTGCAACTGCAAAGTTAGCATCTACTAAACCATCTTTTAGATTATCTACTTGAGTATTAGTTGGTAATGCACTTATTTCTCTCGTTTCAATCCCCAAATTGTCTAAAACGGCACGTCCCGCTATATCACTTGTTGATCCTGGGGGACCAACGCTAATATGTTTCCCATTAATATCTTGAATTGTTTCAATTGGAATATCTTGTAAGCTATACAAATATAAAATACTCGGATACATAGGGAAAAGTGATCCGAAATTATCATATTTTTTATCTGCCCAACCTATTCCTTCATAAGCCTCGCCACCGAGCCAAGTTGTAACAAAACCGATGTCCATTTCTCCCTGATCAATCAATTGTACATTGGTTACTGGGCCTCCTGTTACTTCGACAGATATATCTAATCCCGGAATACTATCACCCATTATCTTGGCCCAACCGCCGCCCCAAACATAATAAGTTCCTCCTTGACTGGAGGTACCTAATAGCAGTCTGCTCTCCTCATCTTTTAAACTAAAGTCAGAAACTGCCACCGATACCGCATCATCTACCTCTAAGTCTTCATTTTCTTCTTCACCTTCATTCAATTCATAGCCACAGCCAGCAAGTACGAAAACAACCATTATACTAATTGTAATAATGAATAAGTTTTTTTTAATCAATATACTCTCCAACCTTTCACATTTGATTTACGGGCTGTTCCGATTTCAGGAATATTCGACACCTATCTCCTCGAATGATACTAATTGTTAAAACTACAGGTTCTTCGTTAAATTGCTTTGCAATTCTTGTTATTTTCAAAGCTGGAGTCACTGGTTCTACATCTAACTGGCTTGCCTCATATTCATCCACGATCACAGGATCTATATAACTTTCCGCATTAACAATCTTGATACCATATTCATCAGCTAGTAAATCATGTAACCTCCCATCAAATGTATGATCGGTAAAATTCGGAACTAAGTCAGAAGCTATATACGATTTTTCAATTGCTACTGGTTCTTCGTTGGACAATTGAATATATCTGATACGAGATAATTCATATACTTTCTGTGTAGCGTCAATTCTTAATGACTCCCTGACAAAATCAGACGGTTCAATCTCCTTTAGCTTAACCAAAACGTGTTTATTCCCTAACTCTCTAGGTAAATAGAAATTTATGAAGTCTGCGGCAAGTTTCGGTTTCGAAACAAATGTCCCTCTGCCTTGTTTACGGTATAGTAAACCTTCTCTAACTAATGGTAATATTGCCTGCCTAACAGTTGATCTGCTGATATTATATTGTTCAGCTAACTCAATCTCATTTGGTATTTTTTCTTCCGGCTTCCAAACTCCCTTACTAATATTTTCTTTTATCAACTCTTTTAATTGGTAATACAAAGGAATTCCGTTATTCTCATCCATGTAATAACCCCCTCATACTTTATTTGCTGATTGAATTAAACGACTTACTTTCTCATCCAAGATGTCTTTACTATTTTCCACTTGTTTTTTCTTATTTAAATATAATTTTTGGTCTTCAACTAAGTTATTTTTCAATCTTTTTAACTGAAGTTTCACCTCAGATGGCGCAGGTCCTCCAAGTGTTTTCTTTTTCGATACATTTTGAAGAGGTTCTAATGCTAATTCAATAAGACCCTTCGAAAGGCTACCATCTTCCCCAACAACACTTTTATAAGCATATTGTAATATTTCTTGGTCATTATCATTTAATAATTCACTAGAGTTAATTTTTTGATTAACAAATTTAGCAACAACACCATGTGCCATTCTAAATGATAAACCTTCTTCTCTCACCAACATATTAGCTAATTCAGTAACTGTAGAAAAATTAGAAGCACAGCGTTTATATGCTAAATCTCTGTCCACTTTAATAGATGTTACAGTTACTTTCATTAAGATAAGTGCCTTCTTGGCTTCTTCTAATGCATCTTCAAAAAACTTTATACTTTCCACGCTACTATCTCTTGTATGACCGAATGGCGTATTTTTCAACGAACTGGAAGCCGAAACATATGCACCCTGTATATGTGCTGATTTAGCTTTAATATGTTCTAAAATAATTGGATTCTTTTTCTGTGGCATGATGCTGCTAACAGCAGCTATAGAATCCTCTAGTTCTATTAGTGAAAATTCTGCAGTAGTCCAAATATAAAAGTCATGGCTGAGCCTACTTAATGTTATTAATGTCGTATTTAGAGCTGAAAGAATTTCTAAAACAAAATCTCTAGAAGCTACACTATCTAAAGAGTTAAAGGTAATGTTATCGAAACCTAGTAATTCTGCTGTAAAAATCCTATCGATTGGAAACGATGTAGAAGCAATTGCTGCGGATCCTAATGGACTGAAATTAAGATTCTTATACGCATGTTCTAACCTTGAAAAATCTCTTTCCAACGAGAACAATATTCCGGAAATGTAATGTGCAAAAGTTATCGGTTCGGCTGGTTGCATATGTGTGTAGCCTGACATTACAACATCTACATTCTCATCCGCCAAATTTATAAGGCCACTACGTAATTCGTTTAAATCATTTAAAATTCCCAACACTTTTTCCCTAGTATTCATTCTAAACACCGTTGCATTTAAGTCATTCCTACTTCGGCCAGTGTGTAAACTTCCACCAATCTCCATTCCCAATTTTTCTACGATATAATTCTCGATATTGAAATATAAATCTTCAAGTTCTGGATTAATTTCTAAAATTCCATCTCCTGTTTCCTCCATTTCGTTTAATACTTCCAGTATCACCTTACCTTTCTCTTCATTAATGATGTTTTCATTAACTAACATGATAAGATGCGCCTTACTCGCAATAATCATGTTCATAAAATAATTATTAATATCATTTTGAATACTTGGAACGAAAATATTCTCAACGATTTCCTCTAACGGCTTTGTTTTTAATCTTTCTCTCATTCTTAACCCCTCCAAATGATATTTTTATAAATAATACCTTTGTACATATGTTAGTATGTACGTACAAAGTATTTGAAAAAATATTACCACGAGTTTAATTGAAACGCAATACTTTTTATAATAAAACTTTATTTAATTATCGGTATTTTTTAAAAATATTGATGACTTTAATTTCTTTCTTCGCTATTACATACCCCTTCATTACATAACGAAATAAAACGTTAACATCTGCAATCAATAAACAAGCCTGTACTGTTTCCTTATCCCGCACAAACTTACCAATTAAATAACCAGAGTCAAACAGAAAACTCCTCCCCCCTCTTACTTCAAACCTCTTTATACACGCTCTAATACGCTTAAATCTAGTGAGTGTATCAATCGTTTCCAGGCCATGTGCAGCAGCTACTATGTTTTTCCCTATCCTAGATGTGAAGATTATCTTTAATACCGTGACATTCACATCCAATGCCCCTTGTTTTTGATTCCTCTGGATTAAATGATGTTATGATTATTGTAAAAATTGATTACTATTCAATAAAAGCACCCTTCCGCAATAAGTCCCGTTAACGAAACAAAAGAAAGGTTTTAACTGACTCAAAAATACGGTCCGACCAAAGCAGAGGAAGGCAGTATGAATAGATGATGCACTGTTAGGAGTTAGTTAAGGAGTGAGCGCCATGACGTAGGTTGCATCATACATCTTACATACTTATTTGAAGAGATTCCAAATATGAACACAACAGATCAAATTAATTTCCGCCTATCCCACCGCTGATCTCAATTTTTCATCACCTTCGCATTCCACAGACACAACGTTTCAATCTATCAAATCTGCTTAACAATTATCTCTATCACTCCATGTATAATATTTTTTCATCAACAGGATCGACAATATTCGCTAACAATACCGAATAATGTCGAACGATTTTTAGAGGAAATACTTCAATTTCCCTTTACTTTCCGCTAATAATTTCCTATATTGTAAATAATGGGATATGCTTATAGTCCTAAAAAATTAACACCCCACTTCCTTTAGACTCACTTCACCCCTTTTTGCTGTTAATAGTCGATTATAAGTATAAATACATATACGAGGGAGATATTAACATGATGGAGAAACAGAAGTTTACGTTTGAGGAAATCTTTGAACAGAACGAACGCCGCATCCACTATCACCTCCACAAGTTAAACATCCGAGACCCCCACCATGAATTTTTCCAAGAAGGTTTAATTGGAATGTGGAAAGCTTATGAAAAGTATCAACCAAATAAAGGTCCGCTAGGTACGTATTTCAACTTCATGATTCGCAATCGCCTAATTGATTCGATTCGAAAAGAAAGTCGTAGAATAGAAAAAGAAGTGCTTGCCTCTAAAGACGAAGAAGGAGCATTCGATACAGAAATATTCCATAAGGCAAACAATGCAACCCTTGAGGGATCAAGTTTAGACGAACATTTAAAACATAACTCCGATCTTTGGAAACACATCAGAGACTTATTAACGGAGAAGCAATGGAAATGGCTAAAGTATTATGTAATTGAGGACCTGACAATAAAAGAAATTGCAAAACAAGAAGAGGCCTCTATTGAAGCAGTGAAAGGCTGGGCGAAAGAGGCGAGGAGGAAACTGAGGAAAGATACGGGTTTGAAGAAATTTATTTTAAATGATCTGGAGACGTAGAAGAGTAGTGTATAGAGTGTAGATTCATAGAATGAAACATATACGAGGGAAGCAATTGAATCTAGTGCTTCCCTCGATTTCTTTGACATGCTTACCATCAAAATGAGGATAAGTTTTGCAGTCAATTTTCTGGGCAATTAGGTGTAGCTAGTGAGTAGTTACTATAGTAAAAAGGAAGAAAAAGGCAGCATGATTTACACCTCACCTACACACATCTTCTACACGGACAAAAGTTAAGTCAGTGGTGGCGGATCTCCATATTTAAATATTATCTTTGGCTTAATCATCAACATTTATTGTATATAAATCCCCCGCATTTACTGGCTAATTCCGTCCGAAAAACTCAATTAATCCTTTATACAACGTCCTATCATTAGCTTTATAATAAACAGCTACCTCTAAAATCCCCTCCTTATAACCCAAGCTAAAAATATATAGTCTCCATAATCAAAAACGCTATACTTATTATAAATAGTTGATTGCTATTCAATTAAAACAGTCTTCTGTAAATCCTCGTTAACAAAACAACATTCCACTTGGTTGATGATGGATGCGTCCAGGTGTTTGCGAAAGTGAGTCATCAGGGATGCATCAAACGGCGTTTCCTCTTGAAAGGCAAAAAGACCAATAAAGTATTGAAGATACGGATTTTCCGTTATCTATGCAATTCATAGGATCAGATTGATCCGTCAATGTATCAATCAAACGTGTCTATGAGATCCCCCCTCACTCTTCGTACAATAATATCTCTTTTAATTCTATTTGTTCCACACACCAATTGACCTTTTCAGGATTAATATGTTCCTGTTTTCTCTTCCATCGCTTTCAAAACTCCCATCGATAAGGCATATGGAATGAGTTGTTTTGGATCATTCTCTTCTAACATTAAGACCTTTTCTACCAGTTGTCTTAGAGGTTTCTTTAACGCGGTTTCCTGAACAGACCTTAAAGTGTTCGGGCTTATAACTAATATCAACCGATGGATTTAATGTAACAGTTAAAATCATTCCAACACCTCTCCCTTAAGAAAAAGCAAGAACAGGGAATATAAAGCTTTTGTGCTTCACGCCCTGTTCCTGCTTTTTTATAATCTTTCCGCCTAGGCTTTACCATAACTTTTACAAATTAATATTTTCTCGATTACCGCTTCTTTCATTGCTGCTTTTGCAGGGCACATGTATTTTCGTATGTCCGTTTCGTTTGGATTTTCAATTAAAGACTCACGTAAAGCTTTAGTAAAAGGTTTTTTCAGTTCGGTAGATACATTTACCTTTGCACATCCCAATGAAATACATTTACGAACATCACTTTTAGAAATTCCTGAGGCTTCATGAAGAAACAATTGGGATATCAATTAAATTTTTAATTTTTTCTAAACGCTCAAAATCGATTTTAGGCTCCGTTTCATAAACACCATGCCCTGTTCCAATAGTTACTGCTCCTATTTACAATTGGATAAAGGCATATCAAGATAAAAACTGATATGCCCTCAAACTTTTGCCGATTCATTAATTAAGCAACTTCATTTTGCTCTTTCTTTTCATATTCCTTGTTTCGTTTTTTCATTTCTTTAACATACCAAGTGAAAAGTCCTATATATGCTGCCAGGGCTGCTAATGCAGCTAGAACTGAACTGAACTCAAATCCATCACTTGCTTTCCCCACCAAAATAGCTATAAACTTCTCAACAGGGCCTTCAAGTGTGGAATGCGTAATAAGTGCCCCGCCTTCTATTCCAGATGGCATTGCGCCAACATTGGCTGCAACATCCGTAACGAATGGTGCGATTGCTGTCCCTGACCATAGGAATACTGGAATCATAATTACACCGATCAAAATCATACGAATAATTTTACCACGGCAAACAACTAGCAATGCTGGAGTTAAACCGATAGCAATGATACCACCTAACGGAAGAATACCGTTGCCGGGTAAGAACAAGGCAATAATTAGCATAATTGGGGCTAAAACGTTAGCCGCAGCCCACATTTCCGGACGAGCCGCCAGGAATGGCCAGTCAATACCAATATTGAATGTTCTTCCTTTTAGACGTTTACTCATAAAATCGGTAATTCCCTTTGAAATCGGTTCCATCGCAGAAATAAACCATGTTCCAACAATAGAGAATAGCTCAAGTGCAGTACCGCCAATAAATGCTAAGGCAAAAATTTCTGTTGCTGATTGTTGTCCTAGGAGACCAACAAACGCGCCTAGATAGATACCAATTGCAAATTTACTTCCCCAGAAACCAATTTTCTCATTAAGCCAAGCTGCATCAAAGTCATATTTATCAAGGAAAGGTAAGACTTTATCGAAAAATCTATCAAACAGCATAATTAATGGGTTTAATAGAAAGTTCATATGAGTTGTTGTTGTCGGGTTTGATTTAGGCATACTCAATAGATCATTAAATGTAGGTTTCATTACATCGGCATTGATAAACTTCATAACACCCAGCACAACAACAAGTACAGTTGCAATGAAAAGATTGTTAGAATAATACATTACCAGTAAACCTGTAATAGACAAGTGCCAAAAATTAAATATATCAACATCGAGTGTATTCGTTTTGTTCATAAGGATTAAAACAAGGTTCACAATAACAAGAATCATTAAGAAGAACAAGGTATATGCAGAGCCCCAAGTAATTGTTGCAAGAGGGGCCCAACCCACATCGGTAATGTTCAATTCAATCCCAGTGGATTTTACGAAATCTTCTAAAGCGGGAGCAAAGTTGCTTGTTAGGATATTGATAACTGCACCCATTCCTGTTAAAGCAATGGCTAGTTTCAGACCACCCTCGAGGGCTTTACTTACCTTTACTTTCATCAGAATTGCAAGTAAGGAAAGTAAAATGAACATCATTGGTGCTGCACCAAGGTCAATGATTGGCTGGAAAATAGCATTAGCAAATTTGATTATTGCATCCATTGGTTATTGCTCTCCTTTCCAGAGATTATTATTTTCCTAACTCCTTGATAACGCTTTCTATTTCGGAAAAAACAGGGTCAGCCATAGCTGGAATACGATATAATATCGGACCAGCTTCAACTGTAGGTATTTTTACCTCGAAACTGAAATTAATTTTTGAAATCGGGGTAAAAATATCATACTCATCGATCATGTTCTTCGTAATGTCTTTTACTACAACTGCGTCAACTTTAACCTTATAACCTCTTTTCTTCATTTCCTCCTCGATAGCTGACTTGATTTGATGGCTTGAATTAATACCTGCTCCACAGGCTGCTAAAATTTTAATCATTATTCATCTCTCCCTATTAAAAATTTATAAATAGATTCAGCTGTGTCCAATTGTTCCAATGTCCTCATGTTCTCTTTATTTGTTATAAAAGCCATAATATTTGATAGTACATCTGTTTGATTTGTTTTTTCATTATTAATGATGAAAAATAGATATTTTACTCTTAATGTCTCATCAGGGTTAATCATATTATGAAACGTAATTTGATTATTCAATTTCACAAATACGACTGCTTTACTTTTACAATACTCTGTCTCCGTATGAGGTATCGCTACATTTGGCAATTGTTCAGCAACCGGTGCCAAATCTAATCCTGTTGGGTAATTCTTTTCTCTTTCTATAATTGCATCAGTAAACTGTTCATTTACAAGATCTTTCTTTAATAGAAAAGCACCAATTTCTTTAAAAACTTCTTCCTGTGTCTGAGCATCACTTTTTAAAATAAGTTCTCTATCATACAATGTATCAACTAACATCGACAATCCTCCTTCCCCAAAAGTGAGGAAGTTCTTTTATTTCCTCACTAATCGTGATACTCACCGCGATCCCATTTTTCAATGAATTCATCGAAGTATTTTTGATTATTCATTTGCTCTGTGTTATCTGCCAAAGCATCTATTTTTTCTATCATTCTTTCGTTTTCCTCTGTTTTGTTATATTCTGTTTCTAAAAACACATCTATAATATTCTCTATTAATCCCATTCCTACAATACGGCCACCTACAGCAATAACATTTGCATTAAGGTTTTCCCTAGCATATCTTGCTGTTTCCACATCAGCTACAAGTGCAGCACGTGCACCTCTCACCTTATTAGCGCTTACAGAAATACCTACTCCAGTTCCGCAAACTACAATTCCAAGGTCTGCTTCCCCAGAAACAACTTTTTCCGCTGTTTTCTTTCCGTATATTGGATAATGGGTACGCTCCTTATCATACGTTCCATTATCTATCACTTCATGATTTTTTTCCTTTAGGTACTTAACGAGATGGTTTTTCTCTTCAGTTACAATATGGTCGCACCCAATTGAAATCTTCATTTCCACTTCACTCCTAACACATTTTATTTAACATATCTACACGGATTTGATGTCGCCCACCGTCATAATCAGCTTCTATAAATGTTTTTGCTATTTTTTCTGCGAGTTTCTCCCCGACAATACCTGAACCAATAGTAATAATGCTTGTATTATTATGTCCGCGTGTCATAAAAGCTGAGTGTTCGTCTGTTGTATTCGCACAAATAATTCCTTTGTATTTGTTCGCTACCATTGACGGACCGACACCATATTCATCAATTACAATTCCCCTATCTGCTTTATTACCCTTGATTGAATCTATCACTCTAGTCGTTGCCTCAAAGAAATCCACCTCTTTTTCAGGTGTTTCATCGTAAACATGATATCCATGTTCGGTGAGGTAGTCTTTCAGATGCTCTTTTAATTCAAAGCCTTTAGTATCACTGCCAATCGCTATTTTCATCCTCTTTCCTCCTAACTTTTTTCTTTTATAATTTTACATTTACCACGATAATAAGCTTCATATTGGGGTTTAATTTTCCAATCTGTAATAACCGCAGTAACATCAGTGACATTACTTAATACTTGAAATGCTTCAATCCCGAATTTTGTGTTGTCAACTAAAACATAGTTTTCATCCGAGTTATTTAGGATAATTTGATGTATAACTCCTTCTTCTTCCTCTGCGGTAGTAATGTAATTACCTTTGATTCCATTAGCTCCGATAAAAACCTTATTAACTTTGATATCTTGAATCATCTTCCTAGTAAAATACCCAATAAAACTTCCTGTTCTTTCACGAAGTTTCCCACCAATCAATATAAGATCAAATCGGGAATCACTTTTAAAACGGTTAAAAATTGATATGGAGTTTGTGATAACCTTTACTGTATTTACATTAATAAAATCATATATATACTCTGTAGTTGTCCCTGCACCTATAAAAATAACATCTTCTTCTTCGATCAATCTTGCCGCTATCTTTGCGATATGTTTCTTTTCCTCAATGTTCAAGGACTTTTTCTGAATATGCGACAGTTCTATATATTGGCTGTTTTGCTTTTGAAGTTTCTTCGCGCCCCCATGGACTCTTACAATCAAACCATTATCTTCCAACTCTACTAAATCACGCCTAATCGTCATCTCTGCAACACCCAGCAACTCGGAAGCTTCGGAAACCTTCAAAAATCCCTTTTCTTCAACTAAATTAAAAATTTGTCGTTGGCGGTTACTCTTCAGCATCTCTTCCCTCCTTACATCCGCACAGGTTGTTTTAAAGTGTTTGTTTTTGTTTACTAATGTTATTATAAACTAGGAAAGCGTTTTATTCAAGCATTAAAATGTTTGTTCAAACATTTTTCACAACTGTACTTTATAAATACTATGAATTTTAGTAAAAATAAAAGAAGCTATCTAAATTAAAGATAGCTTCTTCTGTTAGTAACCTGGGAAATATCCTTTTTCCTTCCAGCCCTTCAAAAATAAGTATAAACCATGGTTATCATGAGTCTCCTTTGTTACAAAGTGCGCTTTTTCTTTTACAATGTCAGGCGCATTCTTCATTGCAATTGGAATCGAACACAATTCGAACATCGTCAAATCATTCTCACCATCACCAATCGCCATTACTTCAGTTGCGGTTAAGTTAAATTGTCTAAGTAACACGTTTAAGCCTGTCGCTTTGGAAACGTTCTCTCTCATCATTTCGACATTATGCAAGGTGGAAGATGATGTAGAAAATAGTTTGATTTGTTTCATGTTATCAAGCATTTCTTTCCACATCTCAATTTTTTCGAGGTACATACTAAAAAAATATATCTTAACAATATTTTTGTAATCTAGTTGATTCACCCAGCTAATACCTGATTCAATTGCTTTTTGTCTTGAAAAATATTCATTTTCTTTTAAAGTATCAGGCACTGATTGTTCGATTTCTGTTTCCATCATTTTTCTATCTTTTTCTAAAGCATGTCTACCACATTGTTGAGAATGGACTTCATAATATACCTTGTATTTCTGTGCAAGCGCTATTACATGTTCTACTAATCTATCATCCAAATGATACTGCATAACTTCTTTTTCTCGTGTATAACATCCCATTCCATTAGATGTTACTGCACCGTCGTAAGGAAAATCATTCGGTATGATCTCTTCTATTTCTTTCCTTGTTCTTCCTGTTACTAGAAATATTTTTATACCTTTTTTGCGTAGTTCGGATAATATTTCAATGGTATTTTCTTGGATTTGATTTTTTGAATCGAGAAGCGTTCCATCCATATCTAAAGCAATCGCTGTTATTCTCATATTGGTTATATCTCCTTCTTAGCTTTTATAAAAAAGTTTAAAGAGTCGAAACGAATACTATTTTTCTCTCTCGTAAATCGTTACTCCTTTTACAACGCAATTAATACGTCCGTATGGACTTGGGTTATCTGGTGCAATATCTAGTTGGAGCGACTTCTTAGTGGCTAACGCTTGGGCAAAGATAATATATAGCTTCTAAATCAAAATCACTTTCGATTGTTTGATCCCCTTTATTCGCCTCCCCCAGTCTGCTAGCTCTTTTGTTTCTTCATTAACTTTATCTGCTAAAGCAATCACATGTATTTTGTCGTCTTCTGCTGCTATTTCTCTTAAAATGTCCATATCATATTTTCGTGTCATGAGATAAAAATAAAAATAAAACAACAACAGTCCTCTCATTTAAAAATTGATTTTAGCCCATATCGGAACCCCAATTGTAGAGAACTGACCATTTTTCCATATGGCTGGTTGTTGATAAATTTCCCGTTGCAGCAATAAGCGCATTTCTCTCCAAGTTCTTCTTGTGATATGTTAAACATTTCTAGAACCTCCCAATTATTTGTCCTAAAATGGTTATGATGTAATGACCAGTTAGGTAATTGAAAGCTTACTTATATTCGCCTATGATTCCACCTAAGTTAACTCAACTGTGTAACCATTTTATCACCACGAGCAACACTTATCGTATACTCCACTAACTTGTCATCATGATAAGCCAAGTGCTTGACTAACATTGCCGGCTGACCCTCTTGTGTTTCTGAATTTTTCTTGCCGTATTGTTGTTGCATTAAAATGCTCAGTAACTCTTGTGACTCCTTTCTTATATTTATCAATAAAAAACATCATACATCAGTTTATCAAGTAAATCTTTTTCTTTTAATTAAGGGAACACGGTGCATGATAAAAATGAAGTTTCATACACCAATGGTTCATCATCCGCCAGTCGAATTCTTTTAATTTGATAGACGTTATCTAGTATTTCGAGCTTCATTTTATCTGCAAAATGTTTTCAACAGCAATCTTTTTAAACGATATTACTTTAGTAGTTGGTTTTTTTGCCCAGTCTTTTCATTTCTTCAGTAAAACTATACAACTTTATAAGTTTTTGATTATAAGATTTAGATGCGACGAACGTTCCTTTACCATGCAACCTATAAATATACCCTTCTCTTTCAAGTTCCTAATGCTTTCCTTATTGATATATCGCATAATTCACGCTCAGATGGTAGTCTATCATGTTCGCGGTAATCACCTTTGTTTATTTTGTAAATCAATTGTTCCATAAACTGTAAATATAGTGGAACTCTATTTTTTCTATTCACGAGAGTAGATCCCCCCTCGGTTATCCCGTTTTACAGTTTTGGTAGCTTATTGCCACAAGTGGTTATTACCACACATTTAAAGCATAAGATAAGATCTTAATATTGTAAAGTTATTAGCATATATTTATTAGATTCTGACCCGCTAAATATAAAAATAATGAACGAAAGTAAAGAAAAAAGAGCCACAGTACTATAACTGACTCTTCTTGCATTTCAAGTTCTTTTAAACTTTTTAAAGAAGGATATTTCCAGTGATACTATTGGCGAGTCTAATCTCTTGGATAGTAAACTCTAATCCATTCACTTTCTTTATGATTTAACTCCCTTTTATATACTTCCGTTCGATACATTCTTTCTATATTAAAGTATTCATCCCAGCTCCGATTAAACCTATATGGGTAGATCGAGATTAATTTATATTCTCAATGCAAAATTAAAAAATGTACAAAGATGGATACTGCATAATATACTCTCAAAAGCCCATACACATGAAAATTGCTATGGATTTAAACAAGGACATTCTATTCTAAAAAACGTTTGGAAGGATTATGTATGTAAGATCTATTGAACCAAAAGAAGGTGATAAGAAGCTGAATCGTATAATAATGTACATTGGCCATTTTATGACTAAAAGCCAATATGGTATCGGGTGACTCCATTTTCGATTAAACATCAAATATTAAAAAATAGTTATTAAGCAAGTTGTTTATGGCAAACACAACTAAAAATTGTAGATAATAGCACTGCCTTTTACGCATTTGGCAATTAATGATATCTTATAGGAGTCAACTCTAGATAAAACCTCCTTTGTGGCAATTTCACCTAACTCTTTGCTAGCATGAAATCACTTCGAAGTAGGTTAAGGCATTATATCTTCTTCACTTTACGTATGAATATAAATTACTCTGTGATCCGCCAACAACTTAATATGCTGATTCGCGTATAAAAATTTCTTTTTTCATCATAGTAGTCAGATACCAAAACAAACTCACTGGAATAACTGTTTTTTTGATCCTATGATCTTGTTTCTATTTCATTTATTTACCTAATTGCGGCTTCCCCAATACTCTCCTTACACCGGTCCGAAGTAAATGCAGCGATTGTTTTTGGTTATAGCTTTTAAACGGTTCAGCTCAATAAATTCATTCGGTGCATGCCTTTAAATATAATGTTAGTAAACTTGAAGGAGTCCAAGGGATGAACTACCATAAGATGACAGTTATCGGGGAAGCTGATTGTGCAGGGTCAAGCTTTCGAAACGTAACAAAGTTTCAATAGTTTTCATCTCCTTTTCTCGTCTATCTGACAAGGAAAGGAGATGAAAATTTTTGAACAAACAAAGAAGTGACATACATTCTGGTTCAAGAGCTCTTCTGCTTTATCTCCGCCTTATTTTCTTCACCATCATACGCCACCTCTTCTTTGCTTACATGATCGACAACCATTGCCTCTCTCCGCAATGATTTAAAAAAAGATATCGTCATTGCTAGTAATTACAATTGAAAATGGAAGCCCTGCGGCGGCTGATACAGTTTGGAGTGGTGTTAATCCCCCTGTTAAATGTAATGCAATTGCTACACCTGCAATGACCATTGCCCATAAAATTTTACTTCTATTCGACGGATTCGTACTTTCTTCGCTGTACATACCTAATACATAAACAGTTGAGTCGGCTGAGGTAACGAAGAAAATAATTACCGAAATAAAAGTCATGAGAATGAGTATTGGTGATGCAGGGAATAACTCTAGAAAATAAAACAAGGCTGTATCCATATTTTCTAAAATTTGATTGGAAAGTTCTGTGTTTCCAAGGTTAATAATGTTGTAGAGGGCGGTTCCACCAAATGTCCCATACCAAATCATCGTGGCAATTGTTGGAACAATCATCGCTCCAAGGATAAATTCCCTAATCGTTCTTCCCTTGGATATACGAGCGAAAAATAGTCCTACAAATACACCAAAGCTAATTGCCCAACCCCAATAGAAGAAATCCCAGCCTGCTTGCCAGCTGTAATCATTAAGAAATGGTTCTAGGTGAAAACTCATGTCTATAAAATTATTTAAGTAATTACCAGTTGATGTAAAAAGTATTTCCATAACCTTAACGGTCGGACCAAGGGAGAAAACCGCTGCTAAGATCATTAAGGCGATTACAATATTAATATTAGATAACCACTTAATTCCCCGCTCTATACCGCTACTTGCTGAAGCAGTAAAGATAATTGTTAGAATAACAATTAAGATAATGTTATTTACTGTGTTATTTGCAATACCATATTCATATTCAAAACCTGCTCCCATTTGGTTTACGCCAAGTCCTAGTGAAGTTGAAATGCCGCTAATTACTGCAAAGATTGCTAAAATATTAATGAATTTTCCAATTGGACCGAATGCCCGCTTCCCTAATAAAGGTTGTAAGGTATGATTGATCAATGGTGGCGTATTTTTTCGATATTGAAAATAGGCCATGATTAACCCAATAATCGCATAGGTTCCCCAGCTATGAAACCCCCAGTGAAAAAACGTATATTGCATTGCAACTTCCGCAGATTCCTTTGTTCCCCCATCACCATATGGTGGTTCCAAGTACATTAATACCGGCTCAGCAACACCCCAGAAGAAAAGACTAATAGCTAGTCCACAACTGTATAACATCGCAATCCATGTAAACGTATTGAACTGGGGACGGTCTGTATCTTTACCTAAACGAATATTCCCGTATTTGGAAAAAGCTACGAATAAACAAGTAACCACAAAGAATAAAGCAACAAACATATAGAACCAACCAAAATACTCCCCGATAAAAGTAAATAAAATATACGAAGCAACATCACCTAGTTTTTCTGGTACAACAATACCAAAACCTACAAATAGAGCAGTAAATGCAAGCGACGCAATAACAACAAAATTTTTCCGCATCCCCATTCCCCTTTAGATTTTATAGATAAGAAACTCCAAGAAAGGATTACGCCTACTACTATTTTAGTAGGCTTCCCTTCCCCTTACTTGTCCCCTTCTGCTGGGATGACCCACTGATCCTTTCCACGAGCAGTTGTTACATATTCTGGCCAACGATAGTGAATAGGAGGTTCATAGTCACACAGCGGCTCTTGCCATTCACTACCCTTTATGCCGCCACCGGTTCTTTCCCTAAATTCATTCTGTGCTTGTTTTAATACTTCCGGTTTCGTTAATAAATCGATAATCGTCATTCCAATTGTTTTGGATGCGCTCTCAATCATTGGATCGATACATTCTCGAATTCCACCCAACGCATTCATCACCCATGCTGGATAAGCATATCCCGGCTTTGGTGACTTTAGTGCCGGTCTACCAATATACAGTCGTACTGTTGGAGCATGCCAGCAATATTCCGTATAATCGTCCGAAGTGAAATGACGTTGGATACCTGGAATTGTTTCCCGAATCTTCTTCTCCGCTTCCTCCGGTGGAATGAGATTTTCAACCTCATCTAAATATGGTTCCTCCATTGGTTCCAATCCAAGGTTTTCTTGAATTTCCTGCGCCACCTTAATCGCATCCCTTTCAAACTTCGGAGGACCAGCAATTTCCAAGTTCTCATATGTGACTGTTGCCATTGTATGGTTTTCAAGGCCTGCTCTGGATTTGGTTATCCATTCTTTCTTCCAGTTACAATGTGCAGATTTAGCGGCACTTTCCGCATTTTGATCAAGGACTTTAACTACATCTTCCGCCATTTTAATGTCTGGAACCCGAATGAAATAGTAGATTTGTGCCATTTGACCAGGGATATTATCTGCAGTTGCTTGTCCGGCATTTAGTATCGTCTCATTCACGCTCCACCCCAAGTTGTGTGGTAGCATGTGTTCCCTAGACATCTTGGATAATGTATACATCTGTACAACTGCATCCGTCGCCCCCGGTGCACGAACTGATGCATGAGATGCCGGGATTGGCGAATCATCTCCAGAAGACAGCCACGTTTCCGGTTCATCACATGTAAACGTGTACATAACGGAGTACGCAACTGCACAATGTGTATTCCATCGTGTCGTGTTACATAATGGCAACATATAAAATGGATGGAAACTAATTGCTGCATCAAGGTCATCATAATATCCTTTCGCAGCGTGAATTGGCTTCGAGCCTCTTACTTTTTCTGCAGGCTCTCCAAAGAATTTTAGTTTTCCTTTAATATCGAATTTCTCCATGACCGCTTTTGCAGCTAGAAATCCTCCAAAGGACCCAATACCCAATGCAGAATGAGGATCTGTGTGTCCGCCTGCGTATTTACTCAAACCATTTCTTGGACGTTCAACCGTATCTGCTGCTTGACAATTTCCTGGTACCGCATCATATTCGGCATACCCGGCAATAACAGGCCCATCGCCATTCTGCCATGTCGCGCAAAAAGCAGTAGGCATACCTCCACTTGCTTCTTCTACAGTAAACCCTTCTTTCTGCAATTGCTTGATATACCACTTGGAGGATTTATATTCTCTCCAAGCCGTTTCCCCATAATTCCATATCTTTTGATTCCAATTAGAAAGTTTGGATTGATTTTTATCTACCCAATCCATGATCATTTGTTTTTCGTCTGTAATCAACTTCTCTCCTAGCGTTGCCATAGTAACCACCTTTTCACCATTTTAATATAAGCACCTACAGGGCTCTATCACTATATATCCTTTTTTCAAAGAAGGGGATATAATTTTTCTAACTTTCTATTCACCCATTAATAGAGTTGCTTCTTTTTCAAATACTTTCTTTCCAGCAATCCAAGTTTCAGTAACAGCAATGTCTTTTATCTCTTCCACTGGCACATCGTAAGGGTTCTTTGATAGAACAGCAAAGTCCGCTAGCTTTCCTTTAGTAATGGAACCAATCAGGTCTTCTTTATTTACCACTTTTGCTGCCTCAATCGTATATCCACGCAATGCTTCTGTAAGAGTGATTTGGTGCTCCTCCCCGATAAGGTTCCCCTGTAAGGTCTTCCGAGTTACGGCCGCATAGATGGCAAGGATAGGATTCGGTGGAGATACTGGTGCATCGGATGATAATACAATTGGAATACCCTTTTCTTTGAACCACCCGTATGGTGAATAATTCCGTCCTAATTCCCCAACCTGACGAATAACTCCTTCCCCATATTGGTACACATGCTGTGGTTGCGGTACCGGCCAAATTCCGAGTTCCTTTATAGCATCCATTTGGGAAGGGTCCGGCAATCCACAGTGCTCAATGCGATGACGACGGTCAAAAGTTTCATTTGCTTGGGCTTCCCTTACCCCATCAATTACAAGCTGAATAGCACTATCCCCTTGAGCATGTGTCAACGTTTGAAATCCTTGCTTGTGCGCTTTGAAGAACATTTCTTTGAAAGTTTCGGGTTCATGATACAAGTATCCTTTCTTTCTAGCATTATCAGCGTAGTTCGTCGAAAGATAAGCGGTACCAGAATTTAATGAACCATCCGCATAAAACTTAATCGACCCAATTGATAGCTGTTTATCACCAAATCCAGAACGGAATCCAAGATGAATGAGTTCATCTAAATAAGTAGATAAGAAGGACATAACAACACGCATTTTTAAATTTCCATTCTTTTTAGCTACATCAAATGATTCTATTTCTTGCTTTGTTACTTGCGGATCATTAATCGTTGTAATTCCAGCCGTCACACACTTTTCTTGCCCGACTTGGATAAGAGTTTGTAAGTTTTCCGGTGTATCTGGCATGTGTATATTCGGCCCATGATTTCCAACAAGTACACCTGATTTTTCAGCAAAAAAATCATTGGCACTATCAAAAAGTTGTCCATTCGGTTTTCCATTATTGTCTCTTCCAATCACGCCTGCTATCGGATCTTTTGTATGTTCATCAATCTCCAACATATTAAGAAAATAATGGTTTACGACGTTCGCGTGCCCACTTGCATGCATAATTTGAACTGGATATTCGGTACTGACCCGATCGAGGTCATCTGCGGTTGGATAACGTTTTTCTTTCAAGTTTCTTTGGTCAAAGCCGAACCCTCGAATAATCGCTCCATCACGTAATCGGTCTGTATGAATCGATAGTTCCCGAACTAAATCATTGATACTTTTTACCTTGGGATAACTTATATCAATCCACGTATGACACATCCCTAACATCATTAAGTGTAAATGCGGATCAATAAATCCTGGTAATAAACATTGACCGTTTAAATTTATTTCTTGGATTTCACTACCTTCAAGAGCGAGCCGACATTCTTCAACAGTACCGGCACAAACAACCCGATCCCCTTTTACCGAAATAGCTTCTACCCGCTCCGTTTCTTCCATCGTTAAAATGCTTCCACCAAAAATTAGAATTGATTGTTCTTTCACAGATACTCCTCCTTGTTGTTTAGCTATGCCTCATATAACTTATATGCAAAAACTATGCCAAGACAGTGTATCCCTTACTTTATAACCTTTTTAGAAATTGACTTATACCAGGTTATACATTTCTGTATAACCCTCTTTTTGATTAACCCTATCAAATTGAGCTTTTTTATTTCTATACAAAAGTGAATAATCTATACAAAATTAAATAACATTTGCTAAGATAGACTAAAGGGGGAATTTTTAATGAATTTGGATAAATATTGGGACTGGGAGGAAATCGTGGATAGTATCAATACAGATGTCATTGTAGCAGACTCTAAAGGAAACATTGTATATTCGAATTCTTCCGTCGAGATTTGGTTAAATATTAAAAAAACGATATCATTGGCCTTTCCGTTATGCAACTGGAAAAAGAGAGAGTGTTCTACCCATCGGTTGTGAAGCGCGTACTAGAAACAGGCGAAAAACAAACACTCATTCAAGAAACTAGAAGTGGTAAAAAGCTGCTTGTTACAGGTAATATTGTTTATAATGACAAGAACAACATCAAATATGTTGTTACCTATGCTCAGGACGTCACCGAATTAGAAAAAATGAAGTTATATGTAAAAATGATAGAAGGTGAAATGGAAACCATTAAAAGTGAACTGAAGGAGTTACAAAGCAAGCAGTCAGCGGCTCCCCATATTATCGCGAAAAGCGAACCAATGAAACATGTCGTTAGTTTAATTAATCGTGTTGCACGTTCCAACACATCCGTTCTTTTAACTGGGGAGTCAGGAGTTGGGAAGACGTTACTAGCTGAATATTTACATAACCAAAGCGGGCGAAAGGGCAAGTTTGTCACGATTAATTGCAGCAGTATCCCTGAGTCCCTGCTTGAATCGGAATTATTCGGTTATGATGCTGGTGCATTTACCGGGGCTAATCCAAAAGGAAAAAAAGGACTGGTTGAAGAGGCGAAAGGCGGTACCTTATTTTTAGACGAGATTGGCGAGTTGCCGATGAATCTTCAAGCGAAACTACTCACTTTTACGCAATCGAAAGAGTTTATCCGTGTTGGTGAAACGACGCCTATATCGTTAGACTTCAGACTTGTCACTGCTACCAATGTCAATTTAAAAGAAAGGATTGAAGATGGGAAATTCCGAGAAGATCTCTATTTCCGCCTTTCCGTCATCCATATTCCGATTCCTCCTTTACGAGAGAGACGAGAAGATTTATTGTCCCTAATTATCGAGCTAACACAAAAATTTAATCAACGGCATCAACAAGAAAAAGTATTGGATCATGCAGTTATTGATCACCTCCTTCATTACAAATGGCCAGGAAATGTCCGTGAATTAGCAAATTTAATGGAGAGATTGGTTTTAACCATTGATGACAATCTCATACAGCAAGAGCATATACCAAAAGAGTTTATTTCCAATTATCAAAAAGAAAACAGCTTGAGATTCCAGGTATTAGAGGAAAAAACCTTACCGGAGATGATGCAAGAGTTGGAAACTCAGATATTGCAAAAAGCTTTCGCAAGCTGCAAAAGTACAACTGAAATGGCACGCCAATTAGGAGTTAGTCAACCTACCGTTGTTCGAAAGCTTCAAAAATACGGTATAAAAAAGACTACCTAGGTATTGTACCCCAAAAGTTAGAGTTAAAAATCTAATTTTTGGGGTATATTTGTATGGCGAAGTATAGTAAAAAAATTAAATTAAAAATGGTAATGAATACATGTTTAGAAGGCAATCTAAGATTATGGTAATTAGCTAAAGAATACAGAATCCCTGCTGAATCCAAGGTCAAAAGATAGGTTCGTTTTTGTCTGTGCGATGTAAACTATTTTGCGCTTACATTTCCCCGGCATCCAGTACAAGCTCAATACCTCGGTTGCGAAACAAAGAACTAAAGAAAAATCAGTTGTTGTGTTTCAGAATGGGCATGAATATGAGTTGGATGTTTAACTGCATATACTCGAGAGGTAATTGGAGGGGACTGAGGTATGCAGGGTCTCTGTTTACGAAAGAAGTTGAGTAGTAGCTTCTATAAATAGAGTTTATACAAAAAAGCCAACGCCAGTGTTCGGTTAGGATTCTTGGTGTTGGCTTTTATAGTTGCGATATTGCACTTACCCCATTGTCCTTATAGCTTCTATATAAAGCTAAATACCAGATTACAAGTTTTGGGGGAGAATTTTATTTGATTTCCCTTAAATTATTTTTCGCAGATAATATTGCTTTATCCTTCTCCAT
Organism: Oceanobacillus sp. AG; assembly: GCF_009746545.1. NCBI lineage: Bacteria > Bacillati > Bacillota > Bacilli > Caryophanales > Bacillaceae > Oceanobacillus > Oceanobacillus sp. AG. The sequence continues at coordinate 246,446 of NZ_WOWT01000002.1, read as the reverse complement.
CATTTTCTTGTTAAAATTCTTTAATATTTTATTTTCAGTTTCAGGAGTCCAATAAATTTTCAATTTCTCTCTTGCTCTAGTAATTGCTGTATAAAAAATATTATGCGTTATTTGTTCACCAAACTCATCTGTAATTACAACCTTTACGGATTTGTATTCCAGTCCCTGTGCCTTGTGTATGGAAATTGCATAAGCAACTTGAAACGGCACTATATCATCAGAAGTTCCATCATCATCCTCATCTGTACTTTTATATTTATTTACGGAAAATCGTATAATAGAGTTTGGATTTCCAGATTCATTTATTAATTCAAAATCATACCCAGCTGATTGAAACTCATTAATTGGTCTATCAAGTTGTATATCAAACTGTATTTCCCTTTCAAAAACTTGAATATCAACTATTTTTCCTTTTGAATTGTTATAAATCAAAGGATGAAATCTGTTTGTTTCATTAAATAATATTGGATCACCTATTTTATATATTTGCACTCCCCATGGTACAGGTTTATTAGGGTTGCTACCCTGAAGAAATTTGTTTATATTGTTTATTCCGTAAAGCCCATCATAATTCAAGCAAAGAATTATCTCATCCTCTCTAGTGTGTTCAAAAATAGATTCATCTAAATTAGATGAATAACGATTCCTTGTTATATGTTCAAGTATATCCTCGTCAAGCCTTCTAACTTTCCCCCATACATTTAAAAGGCTTTCACTTTTACTACGATAAGGCTGTTTGAGTTCAAAAACTGATGTTTTAGGAATAAATGAACTAGCAATATTAAACCAGTTACCAAACCTAATTGACTCTATCTGAAATACATCTCCGACTAGCACCAGGAGCCTAAATGTCGATTTATTTATTATGGCACGCATATCTCTATTACTGACAGTACTACATTCGTCTATAATCAGCATATCACAATCTGTATCATAATTGGAATAACTTAAAAATTTCGCCACTGTATAATGCGAACAATTTGAAGCTTGGACTTTCCGTTTTAAATTTTCTACTGCCGGGTTAGTATTTGCTATATATATTTTCTTCTCATCATTAAAGAAATTTGATATATGATTAATTATTGTTGTTTTTCCTGTACCAGCAGCACCGTATATTAAAGCGACTTTGGAATGTTCAAACATGTTTTTTAAAGCAGTTTTCTTCTCTTCACAATCTATTGAATGAGCAGTATTTTGCAACCAGAACTCAACCGAGCTCGAATATCCATCAACACCCTGAGCAGATAATTCAGTTAAGTTTTCAATGATTTTTACTGTGTCATCTTCATAACCTTTTATATATAAGTTACCCCTATATTCTTCAATTTTTCTATTTTGATGTTTTGAATATAATTTATTATTATATTCATTTATTAGTTCATCAATATTTTCAAAATCAGTAATATCTTTTTTACTAGTGTACAGTTGCCCCTCTATTTCTGTATTATTTTTAATCAATCGCGCAAATAACTCATGCTCTCTTCCTGTTATATCTAAACAATCAAATAAATCAATTAGCCTAGGATTATGATCCTTGGGGGATGAATTAAATGGCATTTGATCAAAAGGAATACATTTATAATCTAAATATAAATCGGACAATAAATGACAATTTCTCTGGCTGATTTGACTTTTGATTATCTTATTGTTTAATCTATAAAGTAAATATTTGAGAATATTACTTCCAGGCTGTTTCTTTTTAACTATATCTCTACATTTATCTAACACCTCAAACAGTTTTGGTGTTTTTACCTTTTGAATTATTATTGATTTTACCTCATTATAGTAACTATCTTGTGTATCAATAAAGTCACTAAGACTCATACCAGTCGTAGAAATAAACCTCATTAACCCTTTATATTCTCTATAGCCAGTCGATATTTTAGTCTTGATCCCAAATATGCGTGCAAAGTTATTTAATTCACATGGACGGATAGACACTTCAAAGTCTTCAATAATTTGAATTGGCATTTTCTTTCCTAATATATCTATATTATCGTTCTTAAGCGATAATTTAACTGCATAATTACTAATTATGTCGATATCTGTAAAAGCTATTATTCTATCAAATTTACTAGTTCTTTCATTAGCAGCTGTAAAGGTTACCTCATAATAAATCTTTTGATTTATAAAAAAAGGTTTTACTTTATGTATATAGTATCTATCACGGTAGTCATTAAGGTAACCTCCAGAGGAAGGATGGGAAATTTTTTCTGCTATTTTCTCGTAATACTCTAACAAATTAGAGTCCATATTATTAGGAAACTTGTGGATATTTGACAAAATTTCCATTCCGTATTTTTCATCTAAGAAATTTTTGATTTTCAACATATGTTCATAATACTTGAGCATTAATCTTTCAGAGCTATCTTCATCAAGAGTGTAATGCGATGTTGAAATTTGTAGAAGTTTATGAAACTTATTTAGGAAGTTTAATTCGCTAATAGTTTTCACATAATGATTTGCAGCTTTAATATTATCATATGATAAATCAATAGCCGAACCCTTACTAAAAGCTTTCAATGATGTGTATTCAACCAAGTTTCGTAAGTCAGATAAAATGTTTTGTGATAATATTCCTCTAGCGGAAGCATCCATCATTTCTATATTTTTACATATTTTATTATCAATAATTCTTATATGCTCATCAATATTCATAGTCATTCCTCCATCCATAAACACTACTTTGTATACAGTATAATTGTATCAAAGTTTTAACAAAAAGACAGGAAAATTGTCTCATTTTGATGATTTATCAATAAATAATATACTAATGTACCTTATTTTTGCTTCTTTAGCGTAAAAACTTCGTCAATTCTATCAGTCTAACCCGATGGTAATATTTCCTGTTGTTCTATGAAACGATGTATAAACAATCTGAAAGTCGTCTGACACGTTATATATGATATCTGGATTAACTTTAATTCGTGCAAGCTGGCAAAGAAATGCATGATCCATATATTTACCAAGATTGACAAGCAAGCCTTGTTGTTTCAACTTTTCCACATTCGTAATAGTCATAGCTAATTCATTATCAAATTTATTTACCTTTTCACTTATCTAGTCTCCAGAACCCGCCAATAAGTAAGCACCCTCCATCTGACCAAACAGAAATTGAACCATGATTCACGTTCCAGGACTCTAAAGATCATTATAAACTATTAAAGAGGAAAAAGGTTTAAACGGCAGCTATTGGTGGATTTTCACAATGTCGATAGCTGTTTATATACTTTATACCTGTATTTTGACTTTGTTATTACAGCCATACGATTGAACCAGTGGTGCCATTTTTAGATCCACCTGTGACAAGAAAAATAATCCGGCTATGACAAAGGTGATCCACTTGTCAGAAATAACACTGTCTTAACTACAGCTTTAGCTGCTTGTCCTTTACCGCTGTGCCACTTCTTAAGTGATTACTGAAAGTGTCGGAGTCCCGCCAGTGGAACTTAGAAGTGATAGTCCATGGTCCACTACTGATGCAGATGAAGCCCTAAGATTCTAAACATCCTTAGGTTGAGTTGAGTTCTATTCCTATCATCGTTGCTCATAGGAGAGTCCATTTAATATTGCAATTTAGGACATCTTTGAATAGAAGCGTAATAATTATATTTGAATAATGGAGAACTTATATACTACTAAACTATGAAAATTTGCCTATATATGCTATAATAAAATTTGCCTACTATTACTATGCTAGTAGAATACAATGTTTGAAACTGTCCAATATTATGAACTGAATCGAAATCAATTCGGCCAAGTCTTGAGGAGAAGTTATATTGCTTATTAACGATATCGTTAACAACCAATCTAACCAGTAAGTGAGAGATGAAATCACAATCTTATTCACTAAATCAATCTCCTTGTTATTGACGTTAATAATTACATTGTACCTGAAGAGTTTGAAATCCCCTGGTGACCTGCATATAAAAATAGCCAATAATGTGAGGTCTATGGCCTTGTGTGCAAAAGGAACTATCGTCAGAGACCAGGTCTGCAGTTCCTTTCGCTCCAAAAAGAGGTGTAAATATGCTCAATCCTAAAAAATACGAAACAAAGGGTTATATGCATTTTGATCATAGAATAATAAATATTGAAAAAGTAGAAAGCTATGTTACGGACCAAGATAAAGTCGCTAAACATAGCTTTTTGCCATTTATATTTTATATATCATCCTTTGATAAATATATTGGAAAACCCAATCCCACTAAGAATAATCACCCAATTGCCGATAAGGAACGCGAGATTATGTATGCAGGACATCTCGATGGCTTTATTTATAAATATTACGCTGAACAACTCAATACTAGATATAATATTATCACTGATAAACACAAGATAGACGAGTGCTCAACAGCTTATAGAAATAACAAAAAAAGACATTCCAATATTGAATTCGCGGCTGAAGTAATTAATACCACCGTAAACTACGAGGAAGCATATATTTTAGTCGGAGATTTTACTAAGTTTTTCAATAAAATAAATCACCGATTATTGAAAGAACTCCTGATAGAAGTATTAGATGTAAATAAATTAAGTGATGATTGGTACAATATTTATCGTTCCATTACTAAGTATGGGTATTATGAAAAATCCTTTTTACAAACCATACCTGAAATAGTAAACCGAATTAATAACAAAAAGCACAAGAGCTACTTTAAGAATCTGAGGGAATTCCGTAAATTTCAACGTATGCACCCATGCAAGTATAACCGCGAGAAGTGTGGCATCCCTCAAGGAAGCGCAATCAGCGTAGTATTTGCAAATATTTATGCATTGTACTTTGACATTGCAATGAGGGAGCTTTCGCAGCAATACGATGGTATTTATAGAAGATATTCAGATGACTTCATCATAGTAATCCCAAAGAAGTCCAAGAACGGAACTACTTCAATAAATGAATTTAAAGAAATAGAAAAGAAAATTAGGGATATCTCAGATAAGAATAAAATTGAGTTACAAGAAAGCAAAACCGAGTTATTGGCTTATCGGAATAAACAAATATATCGAATGAACGATTCCGAAAAACATCATCTAGATTATCTTGGCTTTATATTTGATGGTCAAACTGTAAAAATGAGAGGCAAAAGCCCATACAAATTTTACAGAGAAGCATATAAGTTAATTGATTATGCCAAGAAAATTAAATATAAAAAGAACCTATCAAAATTACCCTATAGGAAACAAATCTACGGCTTATATACAGACCTCGGGATTGACCGGGGGGAACATGGTAATTTTATTACATATGCAAAAAGAGCTCAAAAAAAGTTCGATGAGATATCACCGAACACGACTAACCTAATGATGAATCAAATTAAAAATAGAAAGAAAAAGATTGAGAAGCGTTTAGGGGTGAGGATCCATGTGTAAATTCTAAACATGGGCACAGGAACTCTAAAACCCTAGTCTGGGATTTTGAAAACAGTTTGCAATACATCAAAGACAATGGGTGTCAAGTATCCAAAAGTCAGGAGATTTTATAATCAAATCGTTCTTTAATCTCTCCCCTCAGATGGTGTGTACAATTGACTAGTAATGCTAATCACACCAATTTTCTAGTGGTAAGGACGAGGGCCGCTTGTATTGTTGCTTAGGTACTTCTTATATGTATTTTGGTAAAAAGCCTTGTATTCCGAATCGTTGGCGGATCTTATCAGCTGCTTAAATCAAATAATATTTAAGATACTTTTTGCCAGTATGCATTCGTTTGGTGTAAAAGACAAAAAATTTTTAATTTATATAATTGAATGGAAGTGTTGAATTGGAAATTAAAGTTTTTGATATCGCTGAAAGTAGTATTCGAGAAGAAACATTAAAGCCGATTGATATTGAGAATATAAAAAAAGTATTCAATAAAATATTTTCCCCGCAAAATAGTGATCATTTAAAAATTGATTGCTATGCAAACGAAAGCTCGATTCTTAGTCAGTATCACAATGATGGAAAATCTTTCAGCATGGATAGATTTGCAGAAGAGTTAAGATTAGCTGAATTAAAAGGTGATGGTACACGAAATAAACAAATTACCGAGGGGAATTTGTTTATAAAAAAGGAAACTAACCGATTAATTTTATTGAAGCTTGAAAATATAGAAGTTATTGATAAAGAAAAAAATTATGAGATGAGAACATCATTTTCGACTGAGTCTAATTACTATAAGGGATGTATTTTAGGAAATGATTTAAAAAGTATAACTATTATTGATAAAAATAAGTCTGTAGCGAAATACTGGAGAGAAGGTTTTTTAAACCTATCTCTAAATAGAGATGAGTATCAAAATTCAAAGGAATTAATCGAGTTATTAAAGGAAGACGAATTATTCACACAGGAACTGAAAGTAAAAGATAATTTTCAAGAAATCAAAAATAAAACAGAAGATTTTATTTTCCAGACAGACTCGTTTGATAAATTGAATTTGGCTGATATTTTACGAAGTGAAAAATTAATTGAACAAGTAAATTTAAACGAAATCTACTCAGACAAATCTAAAAAATTGGATACAGAATTTTTAATATCAAAAAGAGCAATAAAGGAAGATTACAACAAAACTATTTATGTATCTGATGAAACTAAAATACAGACAGAAAACTATGTCAAACTATTTAGAAGGCAAGGAATAGAGTATAAAGATGGAAAGATAATATTATCAGTTGATGATGATTTTATCAGTAAGTTACCTAGGGAGTTAAAAAGTGGAAATTAAAGGGAGCTTTATAAATACCTCTTTTCAATTTGATGATGGATACCCAGAAATTTTGGATAGTTTTACTGAAGAGAATGAACTATTTAATCATCCTAATCTACTATTTTTAGAAGAAAAGTATATAAATGAGTGTAGTCGGTTTTCAAAGATTATTGATAAATTTAAAGTAAAGAGATTTGACAGTAATTTATTAATTTATAAAAATAATCAGTTTGAAAAGTTAAATAATTTTAGTAAAGAGGTTGAGTTATTTGATCAAGTTATTGCAGAGAATAATATTAATGGACTACAGAAACAGGACTTGAGCATTTCTGTTAAACATTTTGAAGAATACAATAAGTCTAAGAAAGTTGAATTCATTCAATATCTTTATATTTTATTATTTTTATCTAACATTACAGAATATGAGGATAACCATTTTACTTTTAAAGTTGAAATGGAAGAAAAAGAAACTACTACTAAAAAAATATCATTTGATGAGTTTCAGGCTTTTAATTTAGTAAAAACTTATTCTTGGATTGTCAATAGTAAAGAAAACTTGCGAACAAGATTAAAAATAATACGGGAAATTATTGTTAGGAAAAAATCGTTTGATTTATCAGAAGGCGACTTGTATAAGGCAAAATCAGCTTTTAATCGAATTATTAAAGAAGAGACAGATAAATACTTTACACAGGTAAATATGTTGAAAGATGATTTTCTCAAGTTAAGCGAACGGAAACAAAAAAATTATCAATCATTGCATCTAAAATTTCTTGGTTGGGGTTCTTCTATAGCTTTATTCATATATGGCGAAGTGCGAAAAAAGGAAAGTGATAATTTATTAAATAAGTTATTTTTCTCCACAACAGAGAAAGGGATCTTATTTTTAGTTATATTTATCCTCTCTTTAGTAATCATTTGGTTAATTTTTGTAAAAGAAATGGCTGAAAATAAGGCAGAATATCAAAAAATAAAAGAATTTTATACTAATCAATTATTCTTTGAAGAAAAGGATTTTTCGGAGTTTATAAAGTCCCCTAAAATACCTTGTTTATACAAATTCCTTTTTTCTTTTCTTTTGGTAGCTTTGGCACTCAGATTATTTGTTTTTTTGATTTAACTGAAGAAGGAAATAGGTTAGGTCTATCTCTGGCATCTTTTTGTTCCACTTAATACACAATTTTGATCCACCGTTGCCAAGACAGTTCCAGTAAGTTTAATCCTATATATATAGCAACATCCCCACCATCCTTGACTTTGTTTGTGTGCGTGGTAGTGGGTATTGATAGCGGATGGCGAAAAACCAGCCTTTAGAGCTCCATCCGCATCAGAGCGTACCACGGACAATCACTTCTAAGTTCCGCTGGCGGAGCCCCGCCCCCCTTCCAGCGCTCACTAAGAATTGGCACAGCGGTAAAGGGCAAGCAGCTAAAGCTGTGGTTAAGATAGTGTTGTTTCTAAGCAAGTGGATCACCTTGGTCATAGCTGGATCATTTTCTTGTCTCAGGTGGACCAAAAAGATGGCACAACTGGGTCAATTGGATGGCTGTAATCATTCATAATAAAATAGCCCCAATTCAATAATTGGAGCTACTCAATTTAAACAATATTCATTCTAAAGCTTTTTAATCTCTGCTAAATACATCCCGCGTATAAACCTTCTCTTCAACATCCTTCAGCTCTTCAGACAAACGATTAGCAACAATCACATCTGCCTCCGCTTTAAATGCGTCAAAATCCTTAAACACACATAATCCGTCAAACTCCTCAGCATCTAGTACAGGCTCGTAGATAATTACTTCTATACCTTGTTCCCGAATTCGATTAATAACATCTTGTATCGCTGACTGTCTAAAGTTATCGGAACCAGTCTTCATGGTTAATCGATAGACGCCTACTACTTTTGGATTCCGTTTTGTAATCATATTTGCTATATGATTCTTACGGGTATCGTTCGAGTCAACAATCGCCCGAATGATATCATTCGGTACATCTTCAAAGTTAGCAAGCAGCTGCTTTGTATCCTTTGGTAAGCAATAACCACCATATCCGAAAGAAGGGTTATTATAGTGCCCACCAATTCGAGGATCTAATCCAACACCCTCGATGATTTGCTCACTGTCCAAGCCTTTTAACTCGGCATAGGAATCTAATTCATTAAAAAATGATACACGCATAGCAAGATATGTATTAGCGAATAGTTTAATCGCTTCAGCCTCGGTGGAATCTGTGAATAAAACCGGAATAGCTTCCTTAATTGCACCTTCTACTAGAAGGTCTGCAAACTTTTTAGCACGTTCTGATTGCTCTCCAACAATAATTCGAGACGGATGTAAATTATCGTATAATGCTCTACCTTCTCTAAGGAATTCTGGAGAGAAAATAATATTACCACTATTAAACTTCTCACGTATTTCTTTTGTATATCCTACTGGTACAGTTGATTTAATAATCATAACCGCATCCGGATTTATTTCAATAACATTTTCAATAACCGATTCAACAGAGCTTGTATCGAAGTAATTCTTCTCTGGATCATAGTTTGTAGGAGTAGAGATGATAACAAATTCTGCATCTCTAAAAGCTTCCATTGAATCTGTTGTAGCTTTTAAATTCAATTCCTTTGTTTCTAAAAATGTCTCGATTTCGACATCCGCAATTGGAGACTTTTTATTATTGATCATGTCTACTTTTTCCTGGATAATATCTAATGCAGTTACTTCGTTATGCTTTGCTAAGAGGACTGCATTAGATAAACCGACGTAACCTGTGCCTGCGACTGCTATTTTCATGGGATATGCTCCTTACTTAATCTCTTAAATTGTTATCCTAAATCAAAGTTTACAATCAACTATTTCTTGTTATAATACTTCACATACCAATCAGCAAATTTCTGTAAACCCTCTTCAATTGGTGTCTCCGGCGTAAAGCCAACAGCTTCATGTAATAGTTTCGTTGATGCATAAGTTGCAGGAACATCACCTGGTTTGATTGGCTCATATACCTTATTGAATTCTACTTCTCTATTTAAAGCATTACTCAAAGCTTTCTCAAGTGCTCCGATGAAGACCATTAGTTTCTCCGGGTTATTATTTCCAATGTTAAAAACTTTATGCTGCACCTCTTCATCTTGAGGTGGATTGTTAAGCAATCGTACAATTCCTTCTACAATGTCGTCAATGTAGGTGAAATCACGATATAGATCATTTTCAAAGTCGCCGTTATTGAAAATCTTAATTGGTTCTCCGTTAAAGTATTTGTCTGTAAAACCAAAGTAAGCCATATCTGGACGTCCCATTGGACCATAAACGGTGAAGAAACGCAATCCGGTTGCAGGAATCTTATACAAGTGACTATATGTATGTGCCATTAATTCATTTGACTTCTTAGTGGAAGCATATAAAGAGACAGGAGTATCCACAAAATCAGTTTCTTCAAATGGTACTTTTTTATTTGCTCCATAGACAGAACTTGAAGATGCGTATACTAGGTGATCTACTGGATAATGGCGGCATGCTTCTAAGATATTATAAAAACCTATAATATTGCTTTGTATGTATACGTCTGGATTCTCAATAGAGTATCTTACACCCGCTTGTGCAGCAAGGTTTACCACTATTTGTGGTTTATTTTCTTTAAAAATATTTTCTACAATTTCTTTATTAGAGATATCTTCGTTGATAAAAGTAAAGCCCTCATGCTTTTCTAATTGTTCTAGACGGGTTTTTTTTAAATTTACATCATAGTAATCATTTAGATTGTCTATCCCTATAACTTGGCAACCTTCGTTAAGCAATCGTTTTGTTAGATAACTTCCTATGAAGCCTACTGCTCCAGTGATCAGATATATTTGATTTTTATTTAATGACTGGTAACTCAATTACAAAACTCCTTTTACTTCAACAAAATACTTTATTTATTGTTTAAAATAAACTTTAAGCATAAATTATAACTTTTTAATCACTAGAGCGGGATTTCCGGTTTCAAACAATCTGGTAAACCAGCTAATCTCATTGGTTTTCTAATGTTTTTAAATGTATCTCTAATGAGATAAGTAATATTAGTGCTTTTGAATAATCATCTTTATTTTTTAAATGAAGATTTAACGGTTCTAAAGGATCTGTCCATGTTATGATATCTCTGTTTTTTAAATCATTTATCTGTTCTATTGCAAGTGTTTTTAAATCTTTTCTTTCTCGAAAACCATATTTAAAATTAGCATAATTTATATTACTATTTAAGAAAACAGGCATAACTTTATTTAATGAATTTTTAAAACGAATTGATAGCTTTCGTAAAAAAACTCTAGATTGGGATGTTTTAATTGGTAGCCCTAAGCTGTTTTTTGTCGGAAAACTAAATAGTTTTGGAAATCTATTTAACAACATATCAACATACAATGTCTGATTTAGTCTATACTTATTATCAATACTCAAAAAGAAATTAAATAAATCTCTATCAAGAAACGGTGTACGATAGTTAAAACCTTTCATTAAAACATGGGGAGCTATAAATTTTAATTGTCTGTTTAAGTAATCAATTTTTTCATAAGGCGTCACTTCGATGTGCTCATCAAAATCTATTTTAATGGCATTTCTATCATATTTATTAGGTAAGAGGTTTATCTTATTTTGATATGTATTATTCTTTATAAACATCTCTAGGCTCTCATGGTAACTTGTTTTCTTTTGTTGAAAACGAGAACCTACTAATGGATCGCCAAAAAAACCTGACCATATAATACCATCCTGGAAATTCTCCTTAATATCCTTAATGGGAGGATGGTGAAATAAAACTGTTTGATTATCAACACGTTTTGAAATATCCATTAATTCTTTCAAGTTATAATTATATTCTGTGAGTGGATAATTATAATGTATCGTTCCAATTCTGTTCGCTATATTTTTCCCTATCTCATAATCGAGAGTCTTAGGAGTTCCAAAAGTATAAGTATTGATATTGTTAACTTCTGTAAACTCCATTAATGCTGCTAGTATTGCCCTACTATCTAACCCTCCGCTCAGAGGTACGATATGTTTACTATTTGTATTAAAATTTTTTTCAATAGCGCCTATAAATTTGTTATAAGCTAGGCTTTCAACTTCATCGTAACTTAAATCTTTGTATAATTTCTTGTCAACACCTGCAAAGTCAATTTGATAATCATTATTTTGGTAATCCATCGTGTAACCAAATTGTAAAAAATCAAGCAGTTTTTGGCCTTCCATTAATACCTCTCCTAATTTTATTTATTTCAAGACCATCTTTCTAAGTATTTAACATCTCACTCTTATTAATATTAAATTGGTAAAATAGTTGTTTGGATCTTAAATCATGTAATTTAATTGCTATAAATTCACTAAATCAATTTTAGTGTTTTCTACAGTCTCCATAATTTTATGCTTTCTGGACATTCCATTTTTTCCAATTTACTCTTTATATCAACAACAATTCCTTTACCTTCACTCAATAAGAACTCAAATAATCCCCAGCCTTCGACCAAGTATTCCCGGTGTGGAACAGCCAATATAACAATATCTGCAGGACTTAATTCTTTATAAGGTATTAAGTCAATTCCATATACATCATGGGCCTCAATAGCATTAGCATGTGCATCAGATACCTGCACATTTATACCAAAATCTTCTAACTCTTTGATAACATCTATCACCCTGGTATTACGCAAATCTGGAACATTTTCTTTAAAGGTAAGCCCCAGAACAGTTACAGTTGCACCCTGAACAGGCATGTCTTTTTTTATCATTTGCTTAACCAACGAGGTCACAATAAAATCCCCCATATTATCATTAGTCTTCCGACCTGCTAATATTATATCAGGATGGAATCCTACTTTTTGCGCTTTATGAGTCAAGTAATACGGATCAACCCCTATACAATGCCCCCCAACTAACCCAGGTGAAAATTTTAAAAAGTTCCATTTCGTTCCCGCTGCAGCTAAAACTTCTGCTGTATCTATGTCTAACTTTTCAAATATAATGGCCAATTCATTCATAAGTGCTATATTTAAATCACGTTGTGTATTTTCAATTACTTTTGCTGCTTCAGCAACTTTAATAGAACTTGCTTTATGTATTCCTGCTTCAACAACCGTACCATACATATCAGCAATGACTTCAAGTACCTCAGAATTCTGTCCAGAAACTACCTTTGTAATATTAGTAAAAGTATGTTCTTTATCCCCTGGATTAATTCTCTCTGGTGAATAACCGACATAAAAGTCTTCTCCGCACTTCAATCCTGAAGCTTTTTCTAAAGCAGGAATACATTCTTCTTCAGTTGCACCAGGATAAACAGTAGACTCATAGACCACAATGCTTCCTTTAGATAGGTTTTTACCTATCATCTCTGACGCTTTAAGTAAAGGTAATAAATTTGGTTGTTTACTTTCAGTAATTGGAGTAGGTACCGCAACAATTATAAAATTTGCTCGACTTAAATCTTCCTGATTAGCAGTATATTCCATGGAAGCCGAAGTACTTATCAATTCTTCAGTTGTGACTTCTTGCGTTCGATCGAAACCTTGTTTTAATTCTTTTATTCTTTCTTCATTGATATCGTATGCAATAACATTTCTTTTTTTTCCAAAGGCTATTGCTAGCGGCAATCCCACGTAGCCTAAGCCTACTATAGCTAATTGTTTTTTCATTATAATCTCACTCCATAATATTCTATATACCAATCAATAAATTTATTTACACCTTCTTGAATAGATGTTTCTGGTTGAAAATCAATATCTCTATATAAGTCATCTACATTTGCATAAGTTTCGGGCACATCTCCTGCTTGAAGTGGTAAGTAATTCTTTTTAGCCGTTTTACCTAATCTATTTTCAATCGCCTCAATGAAATCCATTAGTCTAACAGGACTATTATTACCAATATTATAAACTTTATATGGAGCATAACTAGAACCGGGATCGGGATTCATACCAGACCACTCTGGATTTGCCTTGGCAGTTCTTTTAGTGAGCCTTGTAATACTTTCAACAATATCATCTACATAAGTGAAATCTCTCATCATATTACCATGATTAAATACATTTATTGGTTCATTATTCACAATTGCTTTTGTAAATAAAAATAATGCCATGTCAGGTCGTCCCCAGGGTCCATACACAGTAAAGAAACGTAATCCTGTTGTCGGTAATCCATATAAATGACTATATGTATGAGCAAACAGTTCATTTGACTTTTTTGTAGCTGCATATAAACTTAGTGGGTGATCTATATTATCACTGGTTGAGAAAGGCTTTGATTCATTAGCGCCGTATACAGAACTAGATGACGCGTATATTAAATGTTTAACATGATTGCGCCTACACGCTTCAAGAATATTTGTAAAACCAACTATATTAGAATTCACATAAGCATATGGGTTTTCCAGACTATAACGTACACCAGCTTGCGCCGCTAGATTTATAACTATTTCTGGTTTATATTCTTTAAATACACGATTAATAGTTTCAGTGTCTTCTAAATCTGTTTTAATAAATGTGAAATTATTATGGTTTAATTGTGTTAACCTGTCTTTTTTTAATTGCGGGTCATAATAATCATTTACATTATCAATCCCAATAACTTTATGTCCCTCATTTAATAGACGTCTAGATAAATGGTACCCTATAAATCCGGCTGAACCTGTTAATAAAATATTCATTTTTAAATTAGCTCCTTTTCTATAACTTTTTTCCAAAATAAGTCTCTCTTTAAACCCAACTCTCCCGAAGAGAATTCACGTGCTTTCCGAAAATTCCTTTCTGCCTGACCTTCCATAAGCTTTTTATCTTCTAACAAAATTTCTATCTTTCTACTTAGGTCTCTTTCAGACTTCGGCTCATGGATAAATCTAGAATCGATTAATTCTGGTACACCCCCAACTGATGATGCAACACAAGGCAATCCACGGCTCATTGCCTCAATTAAGGCACGAGGTAAACCCTCCGTTAAACTTGGTTGAATATATATGTCCAAACTATCAAGCCAATTAAACACTTTTTCGCCACCTGGTAAGCTTTCATCAAACTGCACATTATTTTCCATATTTAAATCTTTTAATAGATTTACTAGCCATTCTTTATCACCGTCACCTAATACTTTCAAAGTGCACCGGTATCCTTGGCGACTTAATGACTTTATTGCTTTAATGGCTGTATCTATTCCTTTGTATTTTGACGAATATGATCCTATCAATCCAATATTAATGTCTTTATCTAATCTCATTTTATTTATGCTAGCAATTCTCTTTGACAATATCGTTTCTTCCATAACAGGGATATCTACATTTGAAATATTAGTTACAATCGCCTCATTATTGTGAGGATATTTTTTTTGCAAGTAATCACTTGTTACATAAATTAAATATGAAGATTTCTTTATTACTTTTTTGTATTTCCGGGAGAAATAAGGTGCCATTACTTTCCCTAATATGCTGCCATGTGTCCAAAAAGATAAGAATGTGTCAGCCACAACTTCAAGTACATAAGGTTTATTTAACTCTTTTGCAACTTTTATTGCATAATATGCATGCTCACTGGGAAGCCTAGCGATGAGAAGATCTGACTCACCAATTAATAGTTTTAAATCTTTTTCTAATTTAAGTAGACTTTTTTTTCTTCTTTTAATACTATTCAAATTAGGTAAAGTATAATGTCTAACACTGTTCCCACTAGATAAATTCAACCCTTCAACATCCTGAGTGCAAACTTTTGTACCTCTAGCAGCAATTATTATTTCATCAAAGTATTTTAGATACCTATGTTCCCACATAGAATATGTTAATTTTCCATCGGAATAAAAGTTGTTTTCTTCATCATATTTAAATATATGACTATGTACAAATATAGCCTTCATAGAATCATCCTCAATATATATCTTTGATTTTTCTAGCAGGTACCCCAGCTACCAAACTATTGGGCTTTACGCTTGAATTTACTACTGCACCAGCAGCAACAACACATCTTTTGTTTATCTTTACACCGGATAAGATTCTACAACCACTACCAATCCACACATCTTCAGTAATCTCTACTTTATTTTCTTTAAGATTATTATATTTAATTGGTAGTTCCTTATCATCCCAGGTGTGCTCAAAAGAAATGATGCTAGAATGGTGAGCAATCGAAACGTTATCTTTTATAGTTATACCTCCATAAGAGTCGATATAACTATATGCATGGATACTTATATTTGAACCCAACTTTAAGTTATGGATATTTTTTAATATAACACCTTTTCCAATAAAAATGTTTTCACCACAAGTTGCAGCATACTTTTTTACGTATAAATACCTTAGCAATAAGGATATCTTGGATTCTGATCTATCAAAAGTATTCCATATGAAAGAAAAAATACTTTGAGGAATAAGCTTACTAACTCCTTCCAACAATCTAAGTATATAATTAAACTTTCTTATTAAGTCTCTACCACTCATAGTATCAATCCTTTATCTTATACGATATTAATAGTTATCAAAGTACACATAACTAAATTTAAATCAGTTGTGAAATAAGCTTTATCATTTAATCTTATTGTTAGAAATCATTACTATTAGATAGCTTTTTATGAATGCTATTTGAATCTAAAATAAAAGGTTATTTTAAAGAAGAGTCTATATTAATATTAATCACTTATTGTATAATTGTTTATACTGATTAATGCAATTTTCCATTCCAAATATTGATTGCTCAAATGTTGTAGACTCTTTTTTTGCGATATTATATAAGTTCTTATCATTAATCATATATAAAGCACGATCTGCCCAGATTTGTGAAGGTTCATCTACCGAAAAGTATTTTACTATATTAAATTCATTTGCGATTTCTTTAACACCTGGGATACTACTTGCTAAAACTGGTATACCAAGCGATACCGCCTCTAGTACAGCCCCCGGCAAACCCTCCCAAAGTGAAGGAAATAGAAATAAGTCCGCCCCAGTTAATATTCTTGCTACATCTGTTCTTTCCCCTAGTATAATAACATTCCCTTTTAAATTTAACTCATTAATCCTTTGGGTAATTTGCTGTTCAATTTCATTGTGTTTTTTTCCAACTAATAATAGGGTTGACTGTTTATCTTTTTTTACTATCTCGGAAAATATATCAATTAATTTCATATGATTTTTTTGTTTTGACATCCGTGCTACATTAATATAGATTTTATTTTGCTGAGGAATACCCAATTCTTTTTTTATATCGTTATGGATTTTAGGGTTAACTTTTGGTATACCATTATAGATCACCTTACATCTTACGTCTGACTCCCAATTTTCATTCCAAGCGATTTCCATCGCACCTTTACTAACCGATATAATATCAGTAGAATATTTATTAATCCATCTTTTTAATAGTACTCTTTGGAAAGTCCTTTTTAAACTTTGACCTCCAGTATCATTAGAATTTCTAAAATGTGTTATTCTAGCTGGAATATTCTCTCTATGAGCTAGTCTCAAAATATATCCTGAGGGATAGTGTACATGAGAATGAACTACATCATATTTTTCTTTTCTTAAAATTTCTCTAAATAACTTTTCAAACTTAAATGACTTTAGATTACAATAGTGTACTTTTCCTCCCAAACTCTCAATTTCTTCATCATAAGAACCTTTTTTGCCTGAAAGTGAGCAAAAGTCAAATTGTATTCCACTATTTTCAATAGATCTCATAACGTCTAATGTGCGACCCTCCGCACCTCCACGATTCATTTGTGCAAATATATGAAGAACTTTCATTTTGAATTTCCCACCTATTTGGTATTAATTATAAATCTAAATTGTATTAAGCACTTTTGTGGCTCTTGAATTCCAAGTATACTCTGTTTTAAAATCTTTAAATGCATTCTCACCAATTTTTGCTCTTAGTTTTTTATCATTTGACAAAATCTTTATAGCTTGAATCCATGCATCAATATTTTCTGGGTCACACAGTAATGAATTTTCTCCATGATTTAACACTTCTCGTAAAACCTGTAAATCGGAAGAGATTATTGCTTTTCCTAGTGACATATACTCAAAAATTTTCAGCGGTGACATCCACAGAGATAAGTCAGTACCACTACCTCCATGTCCCTGGACCTTTTTATTATAAGGTGCCAATAGTATATCACATGACTTTATATATTTAGGGGTGTCTGAGTGTGGAATAAAGCCATAAAATTTAATGTTTTCTATGTTATTTAATTGTGATTTCCAGTAATAAATATCTTCTTCGGTTCCTCCAAAAATGTGAAAATTCGCCCATCTACATTCTTTCGCAATTTTGGATATCAATTCCATACCTTTTCCTGAATATAGATGACCTAAATATCCCACGTTTACCTTTTGCGAATCATCTAACAACAGTCTCACAGATTCTATATTCTTTGGCGGTTTATCAGCCCCATCGTGAGCAACTACTACTTTATTACTCAAAAGGTTATAGTTTTTAAGATAATGATCCTGTAACGATTCGGATATTACAACTAAATGATTAAAGTTCTCTTTTGTTATTGTTTTGTTGAATAAACTCTGTTGAATCCTTCCAGCATCCATGATTGGTTTATGAGATTCGTAAATTACGGGATAATTTGTAGCTCTACTAGAAAAATAACACCCTGTTAAAAACCTTCCATATATTAAATCAGGTTTCATCTCTTTTATTAAATTAGCTACATTCCATCCATATAAATATCCCCCACCTTTTATGGATTTCCATTGTAATTTAGTTATTTCGAAACTATTTTTCACTCCATAATAGCTATATATATCTTCAATATCAGGCTCAGTATTAGTAAAATCTGGCGCTATTAGATTGACCTGGTGTCCTTTTTCACTAAAAGCTTGGCACATTTTCATAACATGAATACTATTAGCGGAGCGTGAAGGAATAATTGAATTTGATATGTAAGCTATACGCATTTCTCATCCCTCCTTAATTTTAACCACAAAAGAATTATTGCTATTAATTACTGCTCCTCAAACTTTTCCTTCTAATTTTAGATGGCTTTTTCATTATAAAAAGTGAAATTAGCATACTTATTATAAATATCGCTATAAACTCTCTAGATAATTCGAGTTGATAACTTACAGTATTTCTGTGGATATAGAAAGCCCATATACTTATAATCAGAGCTATCCCACTTTGTATTTCATTTTTGGTTTTAAACAACAGTCTAGAAGAAATAAATAAAATAAGAACAAACAACACCATAGAAGTAATTAATAATATCCAACCACCGGCACTCCATAATTCTGCCCAAATATTACTCGCTATATTAGTTCTATCTTTAAATACATTAGTACTTATTAAATCTGTAAAGTTTGTAACCCCAATATGTTGACCAGCCAAAGTACTTTTTCCAACTGGTATAATTAAATCAATAAATACTTCAATTAAATGGTCATAGCCCGATTTAAAATTTGTGATTATTACCTCATTGAGTATAGCTTGTGTTGTAAAAGGTTCTGAGTGACTTATACTATAAATCAGGTTATCTATAGAGAAAAATGTCGCCAATGCTTCCCCATATTCTCCTGCCTTCACTAATATATAAACTGACTTATAACTAAAAAAGAATACAGCAGCCATAACACCAATTATCAACACTTTTATATTATTTAATAACAGTCTCTGCTTTCCTTTATCAGAAAGGTATATCATAAACAAGGCTATTACTGTATATGCAGTGGTTGATCTAAAACCAATATAGGTATTAAATAACAAAATAACCAACGATATTACAAAGAGTCTCCACTTTTTCGAATTAAAACTTAGAACCACTGCCAGAGCAGTTGATGCACGCATCATCGAATGCCATATATTTAGCTCTTCTAACATTGTTCTTTTATCTAACTGTGTTAGCGTATCCCAACCAATTGTATAAATCGTCAAAATAAAACTAATTATGGCTATTAAAGTAGTAATTTCCGTTACTTTTTCTGTACCTTGTAGCGTTTTACGAGTTACATTGTCATTACTTTTCAAATCAAAAAGCAATGCACCTATGAGTATTAATATTAATAAAGTAATCATTATAAGATATGTTTCATCAGCAAGGTACGATCTTATATCTAGAGACATATTATAGTATGCATATCCATAAAAACCCGGGAGAAAATAAACAACAGCTGAAAGAAAACCAATTGTAAAAAAGTCAAACTTTCTATTTTTAAGTAGAAAGTAACATAATCCTATAATAACTATGAGATAAAAAAGTATCTTCATAAAACCCTCCTTCTGTATTAACGGAGATATTTACTCGTGCAGGTAATTAGATTTCTGACAAAAAACTCTCAAGCTTTCTAATATTTTGTTTTGGATCAAATAAACAATTAGCGACTTCCCGAGCATTATTCCCAATTCTATTTCTCACTTCAGTATCATCTATTAACTCAATAATTTGTTTTATCATCAATTCTTCACTTTTTGATAAATAACCTAATTTATTTGTTTCTATAAGACTATCTGGATCATAATAAAGACTAATAGTAGGCTTTCCTAATAACCATGATTGAATTAGATTATTAGGTAGACCTTCTGGATTACATGTATGAATCAAAAATAAAGAGTTAGCAATTATATTATCAACTTCATCTACCTTTTTGGGACCCAAATAATGAACATTTGATGGTAGATTTTCCTTCCGTAACATTTGATTATAAGAATTATCTTGTATCTTCCCAATCATTAAGATATCAACATTCTTATGCTTTATTTTATCAGCAATTTTTATTACTTTTTCCGGATTTTTACCTTTTTTTATGTTGGCAACCCAAATTATATAAGGTTTTTTCCAATTAAAGCTATTGGTTTTTGACACTTCCATTGAATTATAAATATGGATTTTTCTATTTTGCTTTATATTTTTAGGTACTGCATGCAAAGTATCCTTTTTTTGTAACACCACTCCATCCATAAACTTATAGCCAAGATAATTTATTCTATCAATTAATGTGTTTTTTAAAGATGATAGTATGCTTTTAAAGTATTTCAAAAAACCAGTATTCTTATTAATAGGACTGTATTTCCATTTAGTAATGTCTTTTAAACTTGATACGGCAAATACAATCTTACATCCTCTGATTTTACATAACATACCCGCATTAAATAAAAACTTTCTATTATACCTCCAGTATACTACATCAGGTTTTACTTCCTTTAATAAATCACCAAATGCTTTTATAGTAATAGAAGGTAAGGGATATACTCGATACGAAGTTCCGTAATTATTTTTCTTTGCTTTAATTGCTCCGTATATAACCTCGTGCCCAAATTCAGTTAAATGTTTGGCTATTAGATCACACTGCCGTTCGCTTCCACCAACTACATCCTCAATGTGTTGATTCATAATTAACACTTTCATAAATAACCTCCACAATCAATTAACAAAAGTATATATGTTATTTTAAATGTTCAAAAACATAATTATTCTTTTCTTGGATATCCTTAAAGATATAATAAAGCTTCCAAATAACAACAGATAGAAACTGAATTCCGTAAGCTAATACAATACCTAGTAATCCATATACTGCGCCTAACAACAAAGCTGCACCTATATAAATTAAATTCGTAAAGAAAAGGATCAATACATTTTTCTTCACTAATCCCATAGCAATAAATAATGGGTGAATGCAGATAAATGCAACTGAAAGTAGTCTTAAAGTCAGATAAATTGCTAGGATATGCCATGCACTAGCATAGAGCTCACCAAAAAGGATATCTAACCAGATTGGTGATAAACTAACTATAATTATTATTATCGGCGTTAATATAGCTGATATAATGAAGCCTGATTTTAAAGAAAACTTTAATGAACGCTTATATTTCTTTGCTGTAATTAACTGTACTAATTGTGGATAGATAGCTTGGAAAATAGGATCAGCAACTTTTCCAATTACATTAGAAACTTGCTTAAAAACCTTATATATTGAAACAGCCTCGAAAGAAATTACAGTAGAGACCATTATTATATCTAACTGTTTTACTGGAACATCAAGCATAGAAGTTAGGTTAGTCCAGCATGTAAACTTAAATATCTCCTTACCATTAACAATCGGACTTGACCACCATTTTCTTATATCTTTTGTATGTAAAACCAAATGACCTAATACAAGTAAAATAATATGCCCTACTACTTCCGATAGCATCCATACCATAAGTACAGCCCATAAATCTGCACCTATTAAAGTAGCTATAATTATACCTATTAATCTAATTAAAGCAGATATCACTTGTTGATATGCAAACATCTTAAATTTGTTATAAATCCTTAATACTGCTGTAGGTGTGCCTGAAAGGTGAAATAGGATGGTAAGGCTGTAAACACTCGCCATTAGTGTTTGCTCGGAATTTAAACCTAATACTAATGGTCCGACAAACTGAATACTTACTATAGCGATTAATGTTGCAATTATAGCTGTTGATACGTCTAATATTGTACCAAACTTTATATAGCCCTTAAATTTTTCCTGGTCAGTTTTCTCCAATGCTTCCACACCAAATTTTATTAATGCTTGCCATGACTGAAAGTTAACTATACTATCGACAATCAAAATATAGGTTTGGATTACCACTAATACACCAAATAACTCTGGACCTAATAACCTTGTGGAAAATACTAAAGTTATCATTCCAATTACTTGACTAACTATATTTCCACTTAATAAAACTGAAGCGTTTTTTAATAGTTTTTTTAATAAACCATCATTAAAAATCTTTTTGATAAAGTTCATTGTAATTACCTACTTTTTTGAATAAAAAAACCTCAAAACCTATTTTACTTTTTTCTAACAAATTTCTTCCAGTTCCATATTACTTTTGGTTTTTCTAATAAGACTTTGATCATTACGTTATTTAATTCATGGATGCACTGCTCAATAAAACTTACACAAGTTAGATTAGCCTTATAATCATATTTTTATATTTCTTGTCCAATTTGATCTATGTAAGCATCCACAACAATCTGTCGGTCGAACTCTTTCTCTATTTTCTTTCTACCTGCAATTCCCATCTTTATTTTACTTTTATAATCTAATTTTAAAAATGACTCAATTTTTCCAATTAAGTCTTCGGTACTTTTTATTTTAATTAAATAACCATTGATATTATGATCTACAATTTCTCTGCACCCACTTCGATCAGTTGTTATAAGAGGCCGTCCACATGCAGCACTTTCTAGCAAAACATTCGACATTCCTTCAGGATAATATGTAGGATGAATTGTGCAATGTGTTCTTTCAATAATCTGCCTAACATCACGAAGCATTCCATGATATATTATAAGTCCTTTCTCTTGAAGTACTGCTAATTTATCTTCATAGTCTTCTTCACAAAAACCACATATGTGAAATATAGTTTTTGGATACTTTTCCTTTATATATCTCGCTGCTTCCAAGTATTGCTCAATACCTTTTTCTTTCATGATTCGAGATATAAAAACAAACTCGACAGTGTCATTAGATGGATATTCCAACACTTGAAAATGTTCTAAGTTTACACCGGATCCTGGTATAAGTCTATGTTTCTCTATAGCTATTTTATTATCTATAAAAAACTGCTGATTTTCTTCATTTTGAAAAAAAACACAACTAACCTTTTTAAATGCAAACTTATATAACATAATTGAAATTTTTTGCAACACTCCCCTATTTTCTACAGCCGATCCTAGACCTGTTATATTAGCTATATATGGAATATCACTTATTCTGGCTGCTATTCCACCGTATATATTAGGCTTGATTGTAAAACTTAAAATAATATCTGGTTGAATATCTTTCATTATTTTTCTATAGTAGAAAAATAACTTTGCTTCTTCTATTAAATTTGTGCCATGTCTTTCTATTTTCGCTTCTACATAATTACACCCAAGTTCAATTAAATCATCTATTCGCTCTCCATAGGGAGAAGATATATATACCTCATAACCCTCTTTTAGTAAACGCTGTACAATTTCTAACCTGAAATTATAAATGACAACATCGTGATTTACTAGTATGAGCACTTTCTTCTTCATTACTTATTATTCTCCAGTTCTGTTTCTATTATTGTCTCTTTTAATGTATGCACTCGATAATTTTGTTTATAGGTTGATAGACTTTTATCATAAACTAAATTGCCAAATACTTTATCCACGATTTCAATTCTACCACTCATAAATCTCAAAACTGGATTAAATACTTTAACGAGTCGTATTGATCTTCCATGAACTTCGGCAATCAAACGTACCATTTCGCTAGTTTTGACAAACTCTGTATTTTGCGGGAAAAACATTCCACTTTCTTTATTATCTATCATTAATTTAAGAAACTCTGATAAGTTATCAATATGTAACATGCTACGCTGATTCTCTATATTAGGGAATAAAGGTAGCCTTTGAGCCGCTTTTGAGAGTTTCGGATAATTTCCTTTTGAATTTCTACCGTAAATCATAGGCGGTCGAATAATTGCAATTTTAAAATCATCATTTTCTAATGATTTGATCCCATTTTCAGCCTGAAGCTTGCTATCTCCATAGAAATTACTTGGTTCAGGGGTTGTGTTCTTATCAATTACTTTCCTGTCACTACTACCATCGCCATATACAATAATGCTACTCATAAAAATAAATTGACGAACACCTTCAACTTTGGATTTTTCAGCAACTTCTATCGTCAAATCCCTGTTTACTCTGTAATAAAGTTCTTCCATTTTTGGATCTTTGGAGACATGCGCAATCCCTGCTACATGTAATACAGCATCATATTTAGAAAAGTCATACTCCCTCCACAAGCCATCTCTCAAGCTAATCTTTTCCACTTCATATTCCCCTGGATAATTCTTGAGCCACGTTTCAAAAGAATTGCCGACATAACTATTTTTTCCAGTAATTAATATTCTCTTCATTTTGTCGTCTCCTCTTTACTGGCAGCCTCTTCCCCAATTACTCCAGTTCCACCTTCTACAACTCCATCACTTTTTACGACACTAATAAACGTGCCAATAAAACATTTTAGATCGAAACCAAAGCTCCTCCGTTTCACGTACTCCCCATCAAGTTTAGCCTTTACAGCTATTGGCAGTTCATCCCTTCCGTTTATCTGCGCCCAGCCTGTAAGCCCAGGTTTCACATCATTTGCGCCATACTTATCTCTTTCTTTGATTAAATCATATTGATTCCACAATGCTGGGCGTGGGCCTATCACGCTCATCTGTCCTGCTAAAATATTAAGGATTTGCGGAAGTTCATCGAGCGAAGTTTTTCTTAAGAATTTTCCTACTTTCGTAATATATTGATCTGGATTCCCTAAAAGATGTGTAGGAGTATCCTGCGGGGTATCAATCCTCATCGTTCGGAACTTCAATATATTAAAATGTGTTTTATGTATAGCAACTCGCTTTTGCTTGAAAAAAACTGGTCCTTCAGATTCTAACTTAATAGCAAGACTCAAAAGGATAAATACTGGTGATAGAATAATTAGCCCTGCAAGGGAAAGGATAATGTCTATTAATCTTTTCATTTTCGAGTAAAACATATAAAAGTGACCCCCATCACCAATTGTTTATTTCAGCATCTTAAGTTTTTTAACTTTCTCTACAAGGTAACCATACAATTCCTCTTTCATTTCTGGATCCTCTAGAGCAAAATCTATCGTTGTTTTAACAAATCCCATTTTCTCCCCGACATCAAATCGCTTCCCTGCAAAATCATAAGCATATACATTTTGAGTTTCATTTAACTTCTCAATCGCATCCGTTAATTGTATTTCTCCACCCGCACCAATTTCATGCTCGCCTAAGAGGGTAAATATTTCAGGTGTAAACACATAACGTCCCATAATTGCCAGGTTTGAAGGTGCTGTTCCTTTTGCTGGCTTTTCCACGAATTTATTAACCTTGTACCTTCTGCCCTCTTTTACTCCTGGATCAACAATGCCATAACGATCTGTTTCATCTTCTGAAACCTGCTGAACACCCACAACAGAGCTACCTGTTTCATCGTACTGTTCAATCAATTGTTTCAATCCTGGGGTCTCAGCCTGTACGATATCATCTCCAAGAAGCACCGCAAAAGGTTCATCCCCAATAAATTTACGCGCGCACCATACTGCATGTCCCAATCCTTTTGGATCTTTCTGACGGATGTAATGTAGATCAATGTTGGAGGCATGATTAACTTTTTCTAACACATCATATTTCTCTTTATTTAATAGATTTTGCTCTAATTCATAATTATGATCAAAATGATCTTCAATAGCCCGCTTTCCTTTACCTGTTACAATAATAATATCTTCTATTCCAGATTCAATTGCTTCTTCCACAATATATTGAATAGTTGGCTTATCTAAAATTGGTAGCATTTCTTTCGGCATCGCCTTAGTTACTGGCAAGAATCTTGTACCTAGTCCAGCCGCCGGAATAATCGCTTTTCTTACTTTTTTCATATCAAGTCCTCCGCTTTGTATTATAATTATATTTATTACTTAAAATTAAGCCTGAACAGCCAACTGCTCCCGCTCCAAATAAACAATCTTCATCAATTCTTCTTTTAACTCCACACGATCAAACTCCATGAAATGCTCAAGTAATTCTTCAATTAAACTTGGATGAACCTCAACCGTTCTCCCAACATAAATTTTCTCATAAACCTCACCAGGAAGAACCTCGTCCTCACCTAATAACTCCTCAAACATCTTTTCACCAGGTCTCAGACCAGAATACTCCATTCTGATGTCGTCTTCAGTATAGCCCGACAACTTGATTAAATTCTTAGCCAAGTCAACAATTTTCACCGGCTCACCCATATCTAACACAAAAATTTCTCCACCTTGTGCCAATGTTCCAGCCTGAATAACAAGCCTCGATGCTTCCGGTATCGTCATAAAATACCTCGTAATATCAGGATGAGTTATCGTTATTGGCCCGCCATTTTCAATTTGCTTACGGAAAAGCGGAATAACACTCCCCCTACTTCCAAGCACATTACCAAAACGGACAGCTACAAACTTCGTATCACTCTGCTTAGCTAAATTCTGTACAACCATTTCAGCAACACGTTTAGAAGCTCCCATCACATTCGTTGGGTTTACTGCTTTATCCGTGGAAACTAAAACAAACGTCCTAACGTAGAACTTGTCCGCAGCTTCAGCGACATTTTTCGTACCAATAATATTATTTTTCACAGCCTCGTGCGGATTATACTCCATCAATGGAACATGCTTATGTGCCGCTGCATGATAAATAATTGCCGGCAGATGTTCCCCGACAATTTCAAAAATACGTTTTCGGTCCTTCACATCACCAATAACCGGAACAATCTCGATCTGTTCTTCCCCATATGCTTTTCGTAGTTCCATATCGATTTTGTAAATGCTGTATTCTCCGTGTCCGACTAGGAGAATCTTCTTCGGCGAAAAGCGCATCAGTTGACGACAGATCTCAGAACCAATTGAGCCGCCAGCGCCCGTAACCATCACCGTATTTCCCGTTACATATTCCGAAATGGCATTAATATCAAGTTTAACGGGTTCACGCCCAAGTAAGTCTTCTACTTCGATATTTTTCAGACTACTTACCGTAATTCTTCCTGTCATGAGATCCTCGATTTTCGGAATCATTTGCACCTGGGCTGGCGTACTCGCGCAAGCCTCGACAATATTTTTCAGTTCCCCACTTCTTAATGAGGGAATCGCAATTACAATATGTTCAACACCATATTCATCAACAATTCTTGGGATATCATTGACTGTTCCGACAACTGGGAGGTTATACATCTCCATTTTTTGTTTACTTAAGTCATCATCAACAAACGCAACTGGCTCGAGTTCTATATTATGTTCATTTTGTAATTGACGAACAATCATTGCGCCGGCAGCTCCGGCCCCGACGATAAGTGTCCGTTTTTGCGATTTGTTATTGTTGCTGATATAACGATCTCGATACATTCGCCAGATAAAACGAGATCCTCCAATTAATACAATATGTAATAGCCACGTAACGACTAAAGCGCGGCGAAGAATTGTAAAGTCATTTAACAGAAGCTGTACTACTCCAGCAGAGATGACGGATAGTGTCACAGCTTTAACAATGGCAATTAATTCCCCAACACTAGCATAGGACCACACTTTTTTATAAAGTTTAAAAATAGCTGCAAATAAATGATGAAAGATAACGAGTGCGATAGCAGATGAAATAATTGCAGTAGAAGTTAGTATGTCTGTATACGCTGGATATACTATCCATGCTGCAACAAATATTGCTGTTGCAACGATTATCGTATCTAGTAAGAAGAGCAATGATAAACGTTTTGAATAGGACATGAGTTCTCCTTTCTCATGAGGGTTAAGCCTTCATGTAGTAATTATTTTTCTTATGTATAGCGATACAGTACTTTTTCTCCATATAATGGTAAAGAAATTGCGCTGTTAGTTCAACAGTTGATACTTATCTACTACATTCACATGGAGAGTTCCCTGGTCTGCACTAAAAGAGACCAAGGAACTTTTTTCGTTTTATATTGGAGGGTTCCATTCGATTCACGTTCTGATTATCGATTAGCAATTCACTATTCTCAAGGAATATGTTCACATAATCATCACCATAATCGTTCTGGATCAATTGAAATGCTTCATTCATTGCAAATCCTCGTGATGACGTATTATGGGCATCAGATGCGATGAAATGTGTCAAGTTAGCTTCAATGATTTGTCCGCTGAATTTCTGAATGTTTTTCCCGAACTTTCCTACGACACTCGCTGCTGTAACTTGCGTAAGAGCACCCTTTTTTACAAATTCATAGAGCCTCGTTGGATGTTCAATCAATTCTTGGTTTCGTTCTGGATGCACAATGATCGGGATATATCCAGCAACTTGAATGTCAAATAACATCTGACTTGCATAACGCGGAACATGGTCGGAAGGAAATTCTACAAACACATACTTGGTATGGTTGATTGGTAAAATGACTTCATCTTCCAGTTCAGCAATCATGTCGCCATTTATCCTTGTTTCCTGACCTGGTAGAACAGTAAGCGGGATACCTTCTTTCAAGATCAATTCATTTAGTGTATCCACCCAACGGACGATGCTATCCCGTTCATTATCATATTTACCATTCCGGTGGTGCGGCGTCGCAACAAGCTTTGTGATTCCTTCGTTCACTGCAGCTCTTGCCATCTGCAAACTATCGATTTCAGATTGGGCCCCGTCATCAATACCGGGAAGGATATGAGAATGAATATCAATCATTTTAAAAGCACTCCCCTTCCATATTTCTACTCCATTTGACAACTAACGAAATAAACGCTTATCACCATTTTTAGAAAAAAATAAATTGTTTGATATACCATTATAGCAAAATTTGTAGAGTTTTGATAGGTATTTTTACATACTTTATACTATTTAAAGAACGGTTTAGGCTAACTATAAAACCCACGCAAAAAGAGCCCCTCTCTACCGCTGATTCCGCGAAAGGAAGGAGCTTGATTGCTAGTTTGTACCGTAATAGTAATAATAATTGGATGCTTTTTTCTCCCGGTCGTTTAGAACTACACCGAGTAGTTTCGCTTTCGCAGGCGCAAGCGCTTCTTTCGCTTTTTGAGCTGGCTCGATTTCTGTACTGCCGCTACGGACAACGAGCACCGAACCATCGACTAGGTTAGCCAAGATTTGTGCGTCTGTTACTGCTAGGACTGGTGGAGTATCGAATACGACGAGATCATAGCTTAGTTTCGCTTCTCTCAAAAGCGTCTCCATCTTCCTTGAACCAAGTAATTCGGAAGGGTTTGGTGGAATTGGTCCGCAAGTCATCACGTCCAGCGTATCGATATCTGTACGATTCACAGCTTCTTCCAGCGTAACTTCTCCGACAAGCACATTGCTTAATCCCCGCAAATTATCAAGCCGGAACGTATAATGCATTGTCGGCTTTCTTAAGTCAGCATCAATTAGTAATACCCGTTTCCCTTGCTGGGCATAAACAATAGCTAAATTTGCAGTCGTTGATGATTTCCCTTCTGCTGGGCCAGAGGAGGTTACAAGAAACGACTTCAAATCATTGTCAACCGAAGAAAACTGCATATTCGTTCTTACTGTACGAAATTGCTCTGAAATTGGTGATTTAGGATTTATTTTTGTAATTAGATGACGGATATTATTACTTAGTTTAGACTGATTCTTTTTGCGCGCCACTAAATCCACCTCTCTTCTGTCTGTCCAGTTGGAAATTCATTTGATTCGACCGGATATCTTCTGAATTCATATGTGAGATAACACCAAGTACCGGTAGTTCAAGATGTTTTTCTACATCGTCTTCTGTCGTAATGGAGTTGTCAAGATAGGCGAGTAGGAAAGCTAAACCGACACCGATCATTAAACCAAGAACGATCGCGATTGCAATGTTTAAAATTGGGTTAGGTGCGACTGGTGATGGGTTCGCGCTTAGCTGAGCCTCTGTTAACACACCTACGTTATCTACGTTCATAAACTCCTGAATTTTATCTTGGAATACAGCAACAGTAGTATTCGCAATATCCACTGCAAGTTCTGGATTTTCATCGGTTGCAGTCACCGTTACGACTTGTGAATCTTGTTCATTAGCAACCGCAATGTTCTCACTCAGCGCCCCTACTGTATATGGTAGATTCAGTTGACTGATGACTTCTTCTAAGATAGCTGGACTTTTGATAATTACGTTATATGTATTTATTATTTCGACGTTTGCCCGAATATCGTTAACGTTGTACGGGACTTCTTGCTCCTGAGTACTTTGGTTCACAATGAACTGCGAACTGGATTGATAAGTCGGAGTAAGAACAAAGTAGCTTACAACTGCCGCTACAACAGCCGCGCCAAGTGTGATGGCTAGAATAAGCAGTATGCGCTGCTTGATTACCTCAAATATCTCCTTTAAGGAAATTGTTTCTTCCATGGTGTTACCTCCATATTCCTTATGTAATTTTTATTTGTTTCAGTCTAAATATACTATATTTATATTCTTTATCATTGCACTTTACAATATGTGATTATAACACAAACCCATGGAAATAGTAGGGGGTTTTTTAGAAATGTTCAAGAGTTTACGAGATATTTAGAAGATAAGAATGGAAATATGTAGAAGCGGCGCCCTTTTATCCTAGTTCGTTTGAATCACGTTTGAGGCTGGAAAAACTCACCAAATGCACATTTGAGCACGTTGCTAACCCAATTTTATCCAATCTTTTGTCGAAGTTTCTCACTTATATTACAAAGAGATTACAAATCCATTAATATTCTAGTAAACTAGTCTTTTTGCGCTATAATAGATGGTAGTTATTTCTAATTTTAATAACGAGGCAACATTTCACAAATAAATATGACAAACTTTTCAACTACGAATCTTGTATTAATTCAACATAAGAGAGGGAGGATTTTTTAGTTGGCAAATAAAAAAATCTTTATGTCAGTAACAGCGGGAGCAGCGATTGCAGCAGCACTATTCGGAGCGGATGAAGCGTCGGCGGCATCGTACAAGGTACAATCAGGTGATTCTCTATGGACCATTGCCCAGAAGCACGGTACAAATGTAACAACATTGAAGAAACTGAACAGCCTAACTTCCGATATTATTTATCCTAACCAGGTACTTAAAACATCTGGATCATCATCAACCCCAGCGAAGTCAAATAAACCAAGTTCAAACAATAAAAGTAGTTCCGCAAGTACATATACGGTAAAAGCAGGAGACACATTAAGCGGAATTGCATCTCGTCACGGTATTTCTTTACAGAACCTAATGAAGTGGAACAATCTGAATACGACGCTAATTTATCCAGGCAATGTATTCCATGTAACCAATCCTGGTAATTCTAGCAACTCAACACCACCGAAAAATTCAAATGCTGGAAAAAGCAAGCCGAATAAACCGGCGACCGGAAGTGCCACTGTTTATGTCATTAAATCAGGAGATACACTATCACATATCGCGAAACAGCATGGCGTCAGCGTTTCGAACTTGAAGTCATGGAACAACTTATCTTCTGACATGATTTATGTCGGACAGAAATTGAATATTAACGGAAGTAGTGCAAGTTCACCTTCTAAAGGAAGTTCATCTTCTGGCAAAGCAAGTAGCAATGTAAGCTATAACGTGGACAAGCTGATTAGTACCGCTCGTAGTCATATGGGCGTACCGTATGTGTGGGGTGGCTCCTCACCTAGCGGATTCGACTGTAGTGGATTCATCTATTATGCATACAAAAATGCTGGGATGAGTATTAGCCGGACATCGACTCAAGGTTACTTTGACCGCTCATTTTATGTAAACACACCACAAGTTGGCGACCTTGTCTTCTTCTCCGGTACGTATAAAGCGGGAATTTCCCATATGGGAATCTATATTGGAAACAACCAGTTCATCCACGCAGGATCATCAACTGGTGTCACCATCACAAACTTGAATGACTCTTATTGGAGTAAGCACTTCGATAGCTACAAGCGATTTTATTAAAAAACTGGCCTTCCAAATGGGAGGTCTTTTTTTGTGGAATATTCTACACCTGTTATCAATAGAATGATGACAGGGGGCATGTCAAATGGATAATAAGCTAAATGTAGACAAGCTGGTGCGGTTTTATAACCTACAGGAAATGAAACGAGAAATCGAGCAGGAATTAGGTGAACTGAAAAAGGAGTTCAATAAAGCTTTTGACGAATCGGTTGGTGAGAATCAAACTGGAGAGTTTATTCGAGATGGGTATCAATTGAAGCGACAGATACGGAAAACGGAGAAGTTTGATGAAGAGCGAACAGTTCAACGGTTGGAGGAGCTGCGAATGGAAGATTTGATTGAGACAGTGCGGCGGCCGGATAAAGCGAAGATTAAAGCAGCGATTGAGCTCGGTTTACTTCGGTCAGATCAATTGGAGGATTTAGTCGTGCGGCAGTATTCAAAGGTGTTAATCGCTAAGCGTGTTTAACTTTTTCGGGGTAAGAAAAAGGCTATTGTCTGGACAATAGCCTTTTTTCATAGTATTATTTATTATTCATTGTCTCCCCAAGCCGCTTCATCTATAATAACCGTTGCATTCGGATGGTTATGTAAAGCGGATGCTGGGATGTCTTCTGAGATTGTACCTTTAAGAAGGCTGGTCACAGCGTCTCTTTTGTTTTCACCAGAGATAATCATGAGGATTTCTTTACTATCAAGAATGGTGCCAATCCCCATTGTAATTGCTTTTGTCGGAACTTCATCAATGGAGTCAAAGAAGCGGGCATTCGCTTGAATCGTCTCCTCTTTAAGACCGATAATATGAGTTCGCTTGTCAAAGGAAGTACCTGGCTCGTTAAAGCCGATATGGCCGTTATTGCCAATGCCAAGTAATTGAAGATCGATGTTACCTGCAGCTTTAATAGCTTCTTCATATTCACGGCATTCTTTTTCTAAGTTATCTGCCATACCACTTGGAACATGTGTTTTTTCTTTTGGTATATTGACATGCTCGAACAGATGCTTATCCATGAAGTAATGGTAGCTGTTCGGATCATCGTCTGTAATGCCAACATATTCATCCAAATTGAATGTCGTTGTATTCGCAAAATCAATTTCACCTTTGTTATATTTGTCAATCAGAATCTTATACATACCCTCTGGAGTCGAGCCAGTTGCAAGGCCAATGACCGGATTTTCAATAGCGTTCATACGCTCGGCTACGATTTCAGCAGCTTTTCTGCTCATTTCCTCATAATCTTTCACTTTCACAATTTTCATTTCTTCATTCCTCCTAAAGGATGAGTCTTAACATCTATACATTGGATTTCAACCAACATCATTACTATTATATCTAATTCATCATGTATTTAAAATCTTTTTTGTTATACATATGAAAAAATACTTTTTAAGTGTACACGAAATTTTAATATTTGCCTAGATATTTTGTGGGCTTTTTTTGTAAAAAATGTTACTTCCCTATCCGGAGAAGGCGCTGGGCTGGGTTTCGTTCTTTTACTGGCAGTTCCAGTTATTTTAGCGAAGCATTCTTTACTGTAGATACCCTTCTTTTGTATATCCCATCTTTTCCATATGCATAAATGTAATCCCCGCGCATAAATACTGGTCCAATAATACGCTTCCCTTTTTCGTCCACGACTTGCAGTTTTTCCTTTGGAGTATAGCTCCGTATTGTTTTTCGGAAACGCATCAGCTTTTGCCCATCTATTTGACCAATTAATCCCTTCTCGTCTAACACAAATTGCTGCAACGTATGTTGGCGGCTATCAACACGATAACGAATCGATTCCTTCCGCTCATTTAGTTGCACGAGAAAAAAGTCATCATAATAATAGAAGTATACTTCCTTTGAGCTCGCAACATTTAGTGCATAACAGTCAATAATTCCATAATCACTTGCATCCCACAACCGTTCACCGTTTATTGTATAAGCAACAACACCGGCGCTGCCCATCGGCTCTTCCCAGCCAAAGTTTCCAAATATCCCTTCATCAAAATAGCTTACCCAAATCGTGTCTGTTTCATCAACTTGAACACTCTCTATGCCGTCACCCAACGTGAAAGCATCAATTAATTGCCCGCTGTGATTATATCTTCTCGCGTTTCGTTCAATAGATGCATCTTCCTTTAGGCAACGGCTTTGGACGAGAAGCAACGTACCATCTGAGAAGATGTCTACTTCCGTCGGGATAAGCGGTACATTTTTTAATTCGACTGTTTCTATCCCGCCATCTTTTATCAGCTTGATGATCCAGTTATTTTTTGCAACCGGTCGACTGAAGAAATCGAGTTCTTCTATATCACTTTCGATTAAAATTAATGTGCCGTCTCTTGCTACTTGGCCGGATATGAAGTTTAGGCTTGAGGAATAGTCTATATGTTTTTCTAATATTAATTTCTCTATTTTCATCACCCTGACTAAAAAATACATTTATTGAATCGAAATATTATGATAAAGTGATCTCCCAAAACTCAAGATCATCAATGACTAAATCATATGGGTCTTTCACATCTGACCAGCGGATGTGGCGCTTTTTCGCAAGCCCTGAGTCCTCTTTACCACTCTGACTAGTAAAGTACTCTACAATCCCGCTTTCCTGGAGGGCTTCTTCTATATAAGCATGCAGGATGCTTAAACATTTAGCTTCCTCTGCAGTCCCTTGTAGTTGAAGTTTCAATGGGACGTCGCGAGCATCTGCCGCTACTTGATGCTTGAATGAAAAGTGCTGACTGTATGAGAATCGCTGTTTTAATTGGCTATCATAATTGTTTTCAAAATATAAATGGGCGAAATCTAACTCACTGTTAAAGACATTCGGTTGTTCAGGAGACAAAGGTGACTGTCCAAATGAACCTTGTGGTAATCTGATGGGTGAAGCAAGGTATATATATTGGGTCATAGCTGTATTCCTCTCTTACCTTTTTTAGAGTTGCCATCACTTTATACCAACACTCGAGAATATAATTCCAATAACGAGTGCCGTTATAATAAAATTTGGGATAGAAAGTATGATTTTATTTTTTAATACTATATTATCGAAACGTTTAAATAACGTAAACGCTAAAAACAATAAATACCCAAGAATAGGTAGGCATATGATGCTCGCTATTACATCTGTCTTTGTGAACGGTGGACCAAGGTTAATATCGTAAAAGTAATTCACTATTATAATTAATCCAAATAATATAGACTCTTGGATTAAAAACTTAAAATAATGCAAGTTATGGTGCTCCTCAACATA
This sequence comes from Oceanobacillus sp. AG, assembly GCF_009746545.1. Classification (NCBI taxonomy): domain Bacteria; kingdom Bacillati; phylum Bacillota; class Bacilli; order Caryophanales; family Bacillaceae; genus Oceanobacillus; species Oceanobacillus sp. AG. The sequence goes on along the minus strand of NZ_WOWT01000002.1, from coordinate 211,065 downwards.
ATTTATTTTTTTATTGCCCTACTTTGCTGTCTTATTACGGAATACGAACAGCGTAATTGCATTTAATAGAATGGTAACAACAAGCAGAACCGTGGCAGCAAAAACTACCGCCCCAGCTGTATCCATCAGGGCAGTCCAGTCTTCGATTTTCACCAGATGATAGGTGTAAAACATCTGGAAACATAGCGAAATAGCACAAGCACTCAAACTAAGCATGGAAAGCGTAATCCAATTCTTGTTGTTATTACTTCTATACCTCATTAGATTCATTGCAGGAAGAATCCAAGCAGTGAGTCCAAGAACAAAACTAGCAACATTAAGCAAACCCATCATATGTAATTCCCCTTTGTGTTTTTAATTTAATCCTCGGTATTTTTATTTGTTTCTTCCTCATCTTCATCATCTTTATCTTCCAAAACAATTTCGAACAAGGCAATAAAGATTGCAATTATAATCTCTGTTTTAAGAGATAGCGTGATACTGCTCATAAACTCATCCACCGTGAAGAGGACGAGCCAATTCGATGTGCTCTCGATGAGAAATCGGATAACAAGCACTTTTGCTTTTCCTGTCATATTTCGGACAGACAATTTGAATATTACCTTGGAAAACAATTCGAAAATGAGGCCGATCGCAAACAAATTGAAAACAAAAATAACTAATGACCAGTTTGAATCATACTGAACACCGAGCACTTTAAAAACGCCTGCGAGACCGAAAAAATAAATCCCAAATACAAAACCCACCGCCACGATAATTAGAAGCGCGATTCCTACGACTGTAACTATTTTTTCTTTTTTATTCATATTACGGCAGGATTCATCATTAGATTCTGGCATAACTTTGGTTCCCCTTCTTTTTTCAATAACTTTATGTAGTATTTAAATGGTAGCCTTATCTTCACGTGAAAACATCCACTCATTCGAGCGAGGGCTTCCTATTCAATTTTCACGTAAAGTGTTGATTGATCTCTTCCCGGTAACTTTCATCCATCCAGTCTGCATATTTTTCATAGATAGGGCGAATCGCTTCACTATTTCTTGCAATCACTTTACACCCTCTATCATCATAAATGTAAAATATAATATTTCTCGTCGTATTTATAAAAAATATATCCGGCGCATCTAAGTTAAATGGATTATGTATTCTTGGCTTCATTGGCGGAAAATCCTGGTTGCAAACTTTCTTCTATCATTTTTATACCGATAGCTATTCGTTACCAATATAATTTCCTCATCGGCTGAGAATAGGTCATGAAATAGGGAGATAGCTTGATGATAAACGGTATGAAAATAATCAGGATTCAGCTCATCACTCTCCTCTTTAAATGGATAGAATCCTTTGGCTAGTTTGAGATGGATACTTGTACTCCATTGGGAGGTGAGATTTGGCTTTAGAGTTAGGCCTGGGAAGTTCGTTTGGATGTATTTATTTAAGTGCATTTCTTTCTCCTCTTTTTTTGCAAGATTATTTTCCATGATGACTATAAACTCTTGCACTCGCGGATGGTATGAATTTTATTTTATAGTTTCTACCGAGTTCTTGTTTCACTTTTCCTGTTATAAAATGTCCTCTTTGATTAAACTTATTTTCCAGTTGGGTGCCGTGGGGAAGCAACTTTTCTAGTCCCCAATCTATCCATGTCCCGTAGCTCCTTGCCCAATCCGACAATTCCTCTGCTAATTCATTGGAAACGGGAACGTCTTCTATATCAAGATTGCAACCGCACCGATTACACCAAATCGGATCGGCCCCGACATCTCCTTCGATTTTTAAATCATTTGTTATTCCACTATCACAACAACAGTTCAAGGTAGATGACCTCCGTTTTAAATAAAAGTTGGTTCTTTCTTGATCGTGAGTAAATGCCCCGCTGGCAGTAATAATATTCTTTCATCCGTCTCCGTTAAATCTAGGCGTTCCATTCCCTAGTACCTTTTTCTGCTTGGGTGCTAAATAATAGTAATATGTCATTTTATAATCTCGCTTGTGTTGCTGGTAGTATTCGATACAATTTCTATTCAAAGGGTGGTTTTTTATCCAATTACAGAATTCTATTTTACTATTCTTTGTCATTTCATATTAATCCGTAATACGATATTATCCAAGTGAAAGTTTCGGCTTGGGAATATTTTTTATCACGTATTAACGGGTCTGTGATACCCCCACTTCTAAGCAAGAGGGAAGCCCAAGATGTGAAGGCGGGGGTTATACAGTCCGTAAATACCTGATTCGGTTCAACTAACATTCAGTGCGGGAGGGGAGGAAACCCCACTGAATGAAGTTTCACTTTATCACGCATTAACGGTCTATAGTACCCGCACTGAATGAAGTTTCACTTTATGATTCATGAAAAATACCCCTTCTCCACTGGGAAAAGGGGTTGGGTTGGGATGGATTTGATTATATTACACTCTTTTCATTCTTACACTTTCATTTCATTTTTTCCGGTAGCTGGTGGATGGAATCGATAAGCAGATTGAGCTTACCTTCAATCCGGTAGAGCAAATAAAAAGTCACCGCAATCGGAAAGCCAACTTCCGCGATAAACGAATACCATGCATCCATGTCTAATCCCTCCTTCTAGAAAGCGAATGATCGGTTTCATTTGATAGGCTAGAGGCCCCAATCGTCTAGATGAACAATTGGGGCCTCTGGTTTAAGATTTTAGTAAATCTCGATATCTTCTGTTATCTGCTCCACAACGCGAGCGCTTCGTTTCGCAACTAAGTCACCGCCGCTGGAGTTAAAGGCGTTCTGTTCAATAATGGTGTCCATTGCTTCGTTTACAGCCTCGTGATCGATCGGTTCGACCGGGTCATCCAATGTGTACGTGACAAGTTTCCCTTCTTGGTTTTCAAACTGCAATTGTAACTTCTTCATGGTTCCCCTCCTTTCTTCTGTTCATTGCCTCGTGAGTACTACGCTACATGCTGCTTAGTCTTCACGAATTTCGGAGCTGTCACGACGGTTGATTAGCGTGAGCGAGTGCTGCTGCAAGCCTTCGAACGCGATGGCGATCTCGTACAACTGATCTGCCGTTGCGCCCGGCTTCACATTGTTGAAGTTCTTATTCTTGTAGGTAGAATTCCCCGATTCCGGATCAACCCCTGTTAGAAAAACAAGCTGCAGCGTGGACTGTGTTAAGTCTTGTACTGCCATGTGCCTCACCTCCCTTTCACCTCTATAATCGAAAGGTGGTGGGGATTGGGGGTGTTCGTGTCGATTTTTTTGTAGAGGGACATTGGGGTCAGAGCAATTGTCCCAGTTTAGTTGTGAATTTCGGTTGTTTTACGGTGAACTTCAGTATGTAGCGGATTTTTTTAAAGGAGATGCGGGTTTTGCCGAATTGAGAATCGAAGCATGTAAATGGTGAACATGAGCTGCTTGCTCGGTGAACGATATAGATTGAATGAAATAAGTCGCACGCTTGATTCGTATGCTATTCCCCGGAATCGTGCGAATTCTTTCAGTTATGGTGTGCAATTCTCGAGTGACGTGCGAGGTTATACGGTGATGGAGCGTAATTCTAGAGTGACGTGCGAGTTTGTACGGTTACGTGCGCTAATCCCCGATAGCGTGCGAATCCTGCGTTCATCTCAGCAAAAAGAACAGCGTAGCAAACAGCGCCGGCCGCGCTGTTCGCGCCTTATTCGTTCGCTCCTTTCCCAGTTACTTCATTGCGAACATATTTTCATAGGTTATCGTAACTTGCTGTTGTTTCATTTCATCTACTTGCTCATTGAAGCGGTTAACTATCTGCCCAATTTTAAAATGAGTGTCCGACAGCAGGTTTCTATTTCGAACTTCTAATCTTTTTGTTTTTTGAACCATCTCGTCGACGATTTCTCCCTTTTGTCCTTCATCAATGAAAATCTTATGAACAAGCGTGAAGAATTCTGTGTCACTTTTTTCAATCTGATCGAGATGCTTTCGTAGCGCATCTTTTTTATAAGAAAAGTCTTCCCTTGGAAGTAATTCTTCCGTAACAGTGATTGAATGCGTTTCTTCCATTTTATACACCCCTTATGAGATCAAACTGTTTACTAATACGTTCATCCTCTTCAAACAAAGATTCAATTGCTTTACGATAGCCTTCGATTTGTAAACGGGCTTCTTCTACCGATTCTCTTAATATGTGTATTTCTTGACCGAGATCCGCTTGCTCGAGTGGATAAAACACCTCGTGGACTCGGATGCTCGTGACTTTTTTCGTAAAAGTCGGGTATTGCCCATGCTTGGCGAGTAGATAATGGTACGATTGCGGGCTTCCTTCCATCTCATTTATCTTCTGGAGGACCTTTCTTCTTTCATCCTTGTAACCATCTATAATCTCCATTTCTATCGCCTTAGAAAATTGGGTTATTTCAGTTTCCCTTTCTTCCAATATGCTTGTTCCTTGTTGGTACAGCTGAAGGGCGGCGGATAGATTCACTCTAATTTCCTTATTACCTACGCTTGCTGTAAGCACCATATCTGGTCCAAGATATGATTTTTTTCCTCCTGATAGGGATTCTAACAATTCTTGAATACTATGACTTTCTCCAATTACATTCAATATTTCAAGAAGTTCTTCTTGATTTAAAGTCCCTAAACTTTCTTGAATGGCGTCAAAATGCCCTTTAATTTTTAAAAACGCCCCAATATCTCCACCTATTTGCGCAAAAAAATCACCTCTATCTCGAACGCTTACGTTACTTGCAATCGCCTGTTGGATCCCGAGCAATTCGTTCTCGATCTTCGTTATTTCCGTAACAAGCAATTCCCTTTGCTCCCCAGTGATATATCCTGCCTCCTCGAATCGGCCGAAAATCACATCTGCATTGCTTGTGATCGTTTGGATGTTCGTGAGTAATGCTGGCACGTTATCGTTTAAATTCCGAATCATCGTATCCAGTTCCTCTTGCTTGGTGACATACAACTTAGCGACACTTCCTGCCCCGTCGATATCCTCAAAGAGGCTCATATCCACGCCAAGAATAGCGTAAATGGCCTCGTTCATCCCTCCCTCTTTAGAAGCCACCGTGTATTGAATCGCTAACTCTTGAAAATCCTGAACAATGTGGTCTGGAATATCATCCATGATCGAACGCAACCCAGGGTAATCTGGATTCGTATCCAAATATTCCACCTCACCTAGCATAAAAAATCCACGCGCTCCGCTCACGCCATAGAGCGGGTCGTCGAGGGAGATGATTTGGTGAATGTTGTCTGCTTTGTCTTTGTAATAGTCTTTTGCGAATGCTTCGAGTTGGGATGGGTCTAGGTTGTAGATGGCATCGGGGTTGGTTTTAGATAGCGAAAAATGTTCATTTACATTAATCATGAAATCATTATCGGCTCGATACAGCTGATAATAATTAGTTTGTGCGCCATTTACACTGTAAATTTTATCAAATGTTTCATATGATAAATAGGCGGTAGTATTATTATTGTGGGCCAATGAATGCGATAATCCAATAATAGGGATAGGTTTGTTTTCTTGATCTATCCCAAATTCATTAATAACTTCTTCCGTAAACTTATGTGTGTCTAATGCCTGTGAATAATCTATTCCAGCAAACATAGATTTTAAATTGTAATCCCAATCCTTTAATCCTTGCGTTCCTTGTGAAATGACATAAATCTCATTCACATCACTTTCATCTGAATGAAAATAAATTGCTGTCCCATCGTACCCTGACTCTCCATCTAGAGATTTAGCCTCCGACGAATTATATATTTGTACTTCAGCCTTTAGATCCTCTCCATATTCTTCAATGTATAATTGGCGAATTCGATCAGTCATTTCCTCATCTGATAAGTTTTTATACCCTAAGTCTATAAGTCTAAGACGAAATTCTTCACTTATAACAATTTTTTCTGCCATATCTCTCATTCGCTTTCATTTATGAATTCAATTGTTTTTAGCCAATCGATGATATTTGAGTTCTCCTCTTCCCTAAGACGAGAGCACTTGGCTTCTTCTGCGATACAATCCGATTGATAAAAAATATGAATACCACCTGTATCCGTAGCATTTTGAATATACGCTACATAGCCAAAGTCATCATTTTCTAATTTAAACGGAGCGAAATATAAAGTCCTACCTTCTAGTTCCAGGTTTTCAAAATCCAGCTTTTTATCAATACTTGTGCTTAGTGTTTCTAAAATTAGCTGCTCATTTCCTTTTTCGTCTGGCATGTATTTAAAATCAATAGAGGACTCGAAATCAGAATGACCAACACCTATTATAAAACTTTCAAATCTCTCATTTTCTTTTGAATAACCAATTTCACCAATAATCCCTCCAATCGGAAAGTCCATCTCATACTTCCCCGTCCCGGATAAAAATGGATAATACCCAGGTCTCGTTTCTTCCGTCGATTGCAGAAATCCGCGCGTAAATTCATCCTCAAAAGCTGCGCCATCGGGCAGTTCATCCGAATTCATTTCGGATGGTTTTTTCGTTTGTTCCTCATTAGTCATTTGGCAACCTCCTAACAGTATGATGAAGAAGAATAAAAGCAAATATCTATAATACTTCACAATCCAGCCTCCAATACCGCCTGTTCAGCGATCAAAGTATTCAGCCCTTTCAACAAGTATAATGAGAATAAACGAAAATCGAAAGGGAGATTTGAATTTTTAACAAATTCACACCTTATGACTCAGTCTATCATACTCATATTGGTGGGACATTGGGGTCAGAGCAACTGTCCCAGTTTAGTTGTGAATTTCGGCATTTTAATTGTGAACTTCGGCGAATCTATTTTGAACTTCGGGATTTCTTTTGTTAACTTCAGCGGTTTCTCGGTGAACTTCGACATTTTCCCGAATTTGAAGTGGGCTTAGTAACTGCATTCAACGATGTAATTTTAGATAAATAAAAAGAGATAGTAAGTAGACTACTATCCCTTCATTTCTTCACGCTGTACCTAGTTCATTTCCTTCTCAACCTTACTCAGTACTCGCCAAATATTAAACGTTGAATAGCAGATCATCAAAAATCCAGGAACAATTAAAAATAGAATAATTCCATTTGGTGATTGTAGGAAATGGATCAAATAACCAATCATGGGAAGGGTAAAACCGGTATATTCTCCAACTACATTCTCAGCAAGTACAGGGTTACTGTCTTCTGCATTATTATTATCACCTTTCGTTGTATAGAGAACACCACTTTTTGTTTCATTGACGTCCGTAATTCTATGTGTAACTAGCATGTTATTATTCTCCATAAACATGATAATATCTCCTATAGCAAAGTCATGATTCTCATCTTCTACAGATCGCACTGCAATAATAGACCCTGTTTTTATCTCTGGCTCCATTGATCCGGAAAGAACTGTCTTCAACTGATAACCAAAGACTTCAGGATCCCCACTAGAAAGTTTTGTTGAAAGTACAATAAATCCTACGCCAATCAGAAGAACAATAAGTAGCCCTGAGAAGATCCGATACATCCATTTTAATAGTGATTTAACCATAATTTCATTCACTCCTATTCTCTTCTATGTCTTCTCCTTCTGTTTCATTTTCTGAGGTATCTTTTTCATTTTCTAATGTATCTGTTTCATTTTCTGATATATCTTTTTCATATTCATCTAATACCGCATCTTTTTCCTCCCAAACCCCTACCTTTAATGAACCTTTCATTTCCGTATATTCAGATAGATAAGCAACAGTGTTGAAAGTAAAAGCTCCCATAGCAACAATGAACAAATAACAGATAAACGATGTTTTTATTAGAAACCAAGATAAGGTTTGTTTTTTCATTTTGTTAATACGATATTTCATCAACTAGTTGTCCCCCCTTCAACCTTAGATGATGATGCACAAATAAATAGGGCTATTCCCCTTTACTGATTACTTGACTTACCATCTCTTTGGGCAGCTTCAAATCCCCATTTCAGGTTTAATATATCTCCTTGGAAGTGATTTTGATTTTCACCGTTATCGATAAAATGAAAGCGAACTATAAACTTTTCCGCTTTACTACCTGCAGTGAATGCATTTAATATTTTTATAGGATTACCATTCAATTCGGAAAGTGTCTTTTCAAATAAAACACTTTCATGATGGAGAAATTCTACAATTATATGATTTCCAAGGTCATCGCCATTGTTGTTTTGCCCTTTATCTATAAGTTCATAAGAAGAATGTAGAACGACTTCTTGCATATCTACAGAACCATCATTCGTAAGCTCAAAATCACCTTGCACCGTATCTCCAGGAATAAAATCATCCAATTGAATAATAGATTCTTTATTTATCCCGAGATTCATTAATCCAAGTTCAAAGGTGTTCGCAGCTTCTTTTGTATCACTAAAATAGGCATTGGTACCCCCTACAATCAAACTTAATCCTAAAAACGCAAGAATCAAACTACTTACTATTTCCTTTTTGATATGCACCGCATTACCCCCTGCCACTTTAAAGTTGGTCATGCTACAAGTAAATCGCATTATATTTTTCCTAATATGTATTGATATAGTTATGATGAAAGGAAAGATAAAAAATTTGTTTGTTGAAAAAAAGAGGTACAGCGGGCGAAAATAAAAAACCGTCTACTCGTTTCCATTTTTTGTTTTACATGACACCGAATTTACTAGCCCGCTGCCCCACTGTATTTCCTTTTATAAATTAGAATGGGAGGTTTTCACTGTATTAACGGTCTGTAATACCCCCACCACCAAACAAGAGGGAAAACCAAAATGTTTAGGCGGGGATACACAGCCCGTAAATACCTGATTCTGTTCAGCTAACATTCAGTGGAGGAGGTACGGAAACCCCACTGAATGAGTTTCACTTTATATTTTAGTACACACCAACTGCATTATATGCTTGTTCAACTGCGTCCACGGCTGCAGAGTTACTTCCATATAAGTCTGTTGCAGATTGGATTGCTGCTTCTCTCATCATCGAAAAGTCAGAGCTACGTGTTAAATAAAGTGTTAATGCACGGTAGAAAATTTGTTCTGTTGCTTCCCGTCCAACACCTTCAACCGCTACACCGTAATGCTCTCCACCTTCAGATACAAGGTATGCAGCTTTATTATTGATACTACTGTTGATATGAACGCCACCATTATCTAATGGTCCCTCATATCTCTTACTCCAATGATCTGGATAAGGAGCTTGAGTTCTATTTTCAATCAGAACAGCTGGGTCCTCCAACGAACGTAATCCTAATGTGCCATCGGCCATTATATCCTCACCAATGATCCAGTCATCCCGATCAACCATGGCACCGAATATATCAGCAATTGATTCATTTAATGCTCCGGATTCATCCCTATATATTAAGTTTGCAGAGTGTTGGATTACGCCATGGGTCATTTCATGTGCAGCAACATCTAATCCACCAGCCAGATTGTTGAAACGGATGCCATCTCCATCACCATAAGACATGTAGGTGCCATTCCATGATGCATTATTCCAATTTGTTCCGTAGTGGACTCTGGAAAGCAATTGTTGTCCCTTATCATCGACCGAATCTCTACCGAACGTATCTAAATAATAATCATATGTCTTCTGTGCGTTTGCATGAGCATCAACAGCTGCTCCATCACTAAACATCTTACTAACACTTGTTACTAGCGCATCGTTATCATTATTATCAAAAGTTAATACCCCATTACCTCTTGTTTGGTCATGAAGGCCATATAAACCATCCAGTAACGATGCTTTAAACATCTGTCTTTCGCCGAATACTCCGACTCCAAAAGCCGTTACATTATGGGCTGCATTATAACTATCTACGACCTCACCATTGGTAGCATCGATAAAATAATGCCAAAACCCAATTTCAGGTTTTGAGGTAGAGGCTGTCACAAGGTAAGTGTTATAGAATTCTCCGTTATGTTCATAGATATATTGTTCAACACCCAGTTCACTGTCATATTCAGTTACTGTTCCTATTTTCTCATCAATCGCATTTTTCGCCAGCTCTATTGCATCTTCTTCTGAGATAGTAGAATCTGTATTTATATTTTCTCCGTCTAAACCAGGAACTACTTTACCAAAATAGGAAGTAACATTATTATTTTCATCTAACGCTATTGTCTGGCCACCTAAGAATACGGGTATCCCCTCATAAACCTGTTCAAGTTTAAAATGGTGGGTTCCTGTGTTTTCATCAGCTGTTTCCTCTACAATCTCAAAGCTTTCTGTTGCATCGCTTTGGGATAATTTGAATTTGGCACTATTCCGCTTCATGTAAGCGTGAACAATTTCTTCCTTACTCAACTCTTGGGGAGCTTCCCAGTTCTCAATAATATAGGATGGTGTATCATAGTCCTCATCATAATTTATTTTGTATTCGTCGGCGAAAGCATATGAACCGCCTGCCATCCATGCTCCCATACCGATCGTAAAAGCTAAAACAGACGAAAGGACTCGTTTATTTTTTTCCATTTTCTCATCCTCCAAATAAAATTGATGGTTCCATTCGTGGTTAAGCATATGTGATGTTAAATGTTAGAGGTCCTCCCCTTCGCCTTGCGTTGCATTAAACTTCCACGTGAGATTAAGACTATCCCCTTGGAAAATGTTTTGATCTTTCCCATTATCTACAAATTCAAACTCTACCCAAAAGTCATTTGTAGCTCCAGGTTCAAGCCCACCTTTTTGTTTCCATAATGGATCCCAGATATCTCTCTTTACAACGTCCGGATCCATATTTTTCAATTCATAAAGTGTGGTTTCAAAAATAGGTTCGCTTTCTTTATCCCAATTCCACAAGAAATTTACTTGAATATGCTTTCCAAAGTCATCATTATTATTAAGGTCGGCATCAATTACTGAATAAGTCGTTTCAAGATCGACATTTTCTATCTTCAAAGTCCCATCATTTGTGAGTACAAATTCTCTTACCATGGAATCGCCAGGTTTTATATTTTCTATATTAATGACTGCCTCTGGACTAATAGATAAATCCAGTGTACCTGCTGCAAATGTATTATTCGTTACCTCCTGGTCACTAAAATATGCAAACGTACCCCCCGCAAATAGAGTGACCCCTATTATTGCTGTTGCTAAATTTAGACCTATCTTTTTCTTTATATTCATCTTTTCTTCATCTCCTCTTTCAAATCATGTGCGTATCATAGTATCGTAATTCTAGAATTTACGTTAGAATCTCTAAAGGGTCACGCTCCTTTCTTTCATCCATAGTAAAAACAAGATGGATTCACCTCCTTTACTATCTTAATCAATAGGTTTTCATGATGGAGGGCATAAGTAGATACCTATGTTTAAAGAATTAAAGCTTGAGTGTATGAAGCACAAGATGATTGTGTAAAAGCAAAGATCGAATTTAAATTTATTATCATGGAGTTTAACTAGAAAAGTATATTTTTAATAACATAAGGAGAGGGTCTGGGAGTAGTATTTCTTGATTCGTTTAAGATGATTAATATTTAGTTACATTTTGCTCAAAGGAATTATCTATGGTGACAAGTTATTTTTCAATATGAATTTCTATTTCTAGTTTAGTTGTTGATAATCTTGCCTATCTTGTTCAGTTGCCAAAGCATTGATATCTAGGCACTCTAAATTGATAGTATAAAAAATAATTTAAAAAGTCAACCATAATTCCTAATATTGTTTCTATTTCATATTTTCTGATAAAATTCGATACAAGTTTCTATAATTATACAGTAAATGACATATTATTTGCTATTATAGTTCTCTTATTTCATTGGTAATAGGTTGAGTTACGCAACAAATAAGGTCCATCCAGAACCTTTTGTAGTATCCTTAAAGGTGTAGTGTGCAATTTACGGCTGGTGGTGCTGTTTTGATTAGTGGGTGTGCAATCTCTAGATGGCCGTGCGGTTTGGATTAATGAACATGCTATCAAATAGACAGACCCTAAAACGCACAACACCTAGAGCATCCCCCCCTGCATTTAAAACAAAAAGACCCCTCAGCACCCTTCACAGCTATTGCTGTTACTAGGCACGGACAGGCCTTTTACATTTATTAAATTATCAATTTGCTAAAATAATCAACCCGAGAAAGTTGTTTACAAACCTATCTCATCTACCGCATAAGTAGCGTCTTCATTGCTAAAACCTTCAAATATTAACTGTTCTATTAAGCCACTTCTTGAGAAACTTGAAAAGTCTAAGTAATCCTGCGCCATTTTTACCGCTTGTTCTCGCCAATCAACATTAACCTGGTTGACTGCATAAGTAGCATCCTCATCACTGAAACCTTCAAATTTCAATTGCTCTATTAAACCACTCTTGGAAAAGGATGTAAAATCTAAATAGCTTTTAGCAGAATCGACTGCATTTTGCTGTGATAGAGTAGCTCCAGAATTAGATTTAGAAGCTTCTTCGGATGTCTCTGCCGTTTTTTCTACCTCTACTTCCTCCGCTTCATCTTCTTCTGTCTTTACAATAAGTTCTTCTTCGAGTTCACTGATTTCAGCATGAAGCGATTCCAATTCACTTTCTGCTTCTTCAACCTCCTTTGTTATGTTCTCTCGGTTGGCAGCAAGCTCCTCTAACCCTTCATATTTATCATTGTTTTCATCAATTGCATTTTTAACTTTTGATAATTCAGTATTTGCTTCCTTTAATTCCTCATTTACTGAATCAATTTCTTCTTGAATTGTTTTTAATTCTTGTTCAGATTCGGAAATCTTAGTCTGTAATTCCTCATAATTAATTGCCTCATCATCAATATCTACTGTTTCTTCTGAGCAAGCAACTAAGAAGATGAAAGACAACAATAGTATTAGATATTTTCTCATACATCCATCCCCCTGATCATATACGATGATTCTATTATCCTAGAAGTGGATGGATTATGCAATAACTTTTGATGGAATTGTATAATAATTCGAAATACTTCATGACTGGACTATTGATCAGTTGCTACGCGTGAGCCAATGTGCGCTTAATTGGGCGGATTTGGGACAAATGCTCTGACCCCATGTCCCAATTTTACAAGCTGAATTTACATAAATAATGGCATATATAGGAAAACTCCTAGCACGATCATGGTAAATAGCAGCACAATACTTTTCCAACGTTTTCTTTTCCAGAACAAGAGGGAGACGATGATACTCTGCACAAATATGAGCGTTGCCCCGATAATAACCATCCATAAAGAGCCAATTGCGTTTCCTAACATATTGATGACAATTCCAACAGGCATTAGAGCAACAGCGATTATGGCTGCAGGACTACCTTTAATTCGGTCTACAATTTCTTTCCATTCTGATTCAGGATATTGATCGTATTCCACGAGCGCAAACCACCCGGTAAGTATAACGATCGCACCTAGTACCGTAATTGATCCGATGTGAAAAACCTCCCTTAGTTCCATTTTAACCAACTCCTAGTTAAATGAAACGTGAAGGTGGGACATTGGGGTCAGAGCAAGTGTCCCAGTTTGAGGGACATTGGGGTCAGAGTAACTGTCCCAGTTAACTCATTTGTTAACCTCAGTATACTCACAGTGATCTTCAGTATTTACTAGAGTTTGATGTAGTTTTGGAAACTGCACGGCATATCTAATTGTGAATTTGAGCATTTTCACAAAAGACGTTCTTTTCTTTTATAAAGTTTCTGGGCAAGCGTAAGGCTAAGGACTTCAAGGGCAATTTCTTTCCTGAAAAGCTTTGGGCGACTCAAGGAATACCTTTACGAGATCACTGTAGCAATTCTAGCGTAGCTCCGCGGCCTGTTTTTCACCAGGGTATGTTTGTTAAAGGATACGAACAGGCCTTTTCAGAATAGGTACGCAAAGGATCAGTCCTAGAAAGTGGGACAGTTACTCTGACCCCATTGTCCCTCTCCAAACTGGGACAGTTCCTCTGACCCCGTTGTCCCTGTCCCCGATTTCGATATTGTTGTAATCAACTGTTGAAAGTCATATAATATAACTACTCGAAGTAATTGAATTCACTATAGAAAGGTAGCAGTACCATGAATTTATATGAAAAGTTGCTAGCAAAGGAAGAAAAGATTGCAGTAGTTGGATTAGGTTATGTAGGATTGCCGTTAGCGGTTGAATTTGCTAAAAAGTTTGATGTTGTTGGTTATGACTTGAATAAGGATAAGTTAGCTAAATATAGAAGTGGGATTGATGTGACAGATGAAGTGGGCGATCAAGCAGTTCAGGAGACAACGTTGCAATTTACAAGCGAAGAACACGATCTGCAAGATTGTAAATTTCATGTTGTAGCAGTCCCAACACCCATTAATACCGACAAAACACCGAACTTAAAACCGATAATTGGTGCAAGTGAAGCAATCGGCAGAAATTTAACGCAAGGCTCCATTGTTGTCTACGAATCCACCGTCTATCCTGGTACGACAGAAGAGATTTGTATTCCTATATTAGAAGAGGTCTCCGGATTGAAGTATGGAACAGACTTTAAAGTTGGGTATTCACCTGAACGGATCAATCCAGGTGATAAAGTTAATACATTAACTAAAATCACAAAAGTTGTATCTGGCTCAGATGAAGTTGCACTTAGAGAAATCTCAGCGATTTATGGCGCCATTATTGAAGCTGGGGTGTTCGAAGCGGAATCCATCAAAGTTGCTGAAGCTGCTAAAGTAATTGAAAACTCCCAGAGAGATATCAATATTGCTTTTATGAATGAACTTGCCATGGTATTTGATAAAATGGACATTGATTCAAAAGCTGTGCTTGAAGCAGCAGGAACGAAATGGAATTTCCTTAACTTTACCCCTGGCTTAGTTGGTGGTCACTGTATCGGTGTTGATCCATACTATTTCACTTATAGAGCGGAACAGCTTGGCTACCATTCCCAGATTATTCTTTCCGGGAGAAAAGTGAATGATGATATGGGCCAGTTTATCGGTAATAGTGTCATTAAACAAATGATCAAAGCGAAGCAGGATATTGATGGTGCACAAGTAGCCATTCTAGGGCTGGCATTCAAAGAAAATGTTGCTGATGTCCGGAATTCGAAGGTTATCGATGTGATTGAGGAATTGAGGGAATATGGCATAGACCCAATTGTCTACGATCCTCATGCAGATCCAGAAGAAGTTTACAACGTATTTAATGTCCGTCTATCTGATAAAGAAGGTATTAAGAATGTAGATTGTATTGTTTTAGCTGTTCCACATAAAGAAATTCTTGAGGATTTCACGCTTGAAGAGCTCGATAAGCTATATCGAAACGATAAGAAAGTATTCATCGATATTAAGAGCGTATTAGATAGAAAAGAATGTGAAGCCAAAGGATTCCAATACTGGAGTTTATAAGTCGAGATACAGGAAGCGATCGCTTCCTGTATTTTAAATTACAGCATGTTCCTCTTCCTTTATATCTGTAATAAACATATGCCCAGGTGCATGTGTAATTACGAACTCCGGCTTACTTGCCATTACCGTTGCCTGTGGTGTGACGCCGCAGCCCCAGAACACAGGAACTTCTCCGTCTTCGATCGTGACCGGATCACCAAAGTCAGGTTTATTCATATCTGTAATTCCAATTTGTGCAGGATCACCAATATGGACAGGCGCGCCGTGAACAGATGGGAATCTGGAAGTGATTTGCACTGCTCGTATTGCGTCTTTAGGCTTCATTGGGCGCATGCTGACAACCATCGGGCCTTGAAATACACCAGCAGATTCACAAGGGATATTGGTTTTGTACATCGAAACATTACGGCCTTCCTCGATATAGCGAATCGGAATTCCATTTTCGAGCAAAGGTTTTTCAAATGTAAAACTGCAACCAATTAAAAAGGATACCAAATCATCCTGCCAATACGCCGTGACGTCCGTTACTTCTTCTATTAGTTCACCATTTTTGTAAACTCGATATTTAGGAAGATCGGTACGTAAGTCTGCAGTCGGGGCCGACTTCTTCGGTACCGGGGAACCAGCATCTGTTACTTCGATTAATGGACAAGTTCTTGGATTGCGTATACAGAACAGCAAGAAATCATATGCATACTGTTTAGGTAATATAACAAGGTTAGCCTGTGTATATCCTGATGCCTGACCTGTCGTCGGCTGAGTCCAGTCTCCCGTCCTGATTTTTCCTCTCAATTGTTCCACTGTTTCCATCCTATAATCTCCCCCTGATAAATATATCACTACAAGATGTCACCCAATCTTACTTAACATCCTTAATAGGCGTTCTCTTCTTTTATAAAGTTTCTGGGCAAAGGTAAGACTAACAGCTTCAAAGCTAATTTCTTTTCCCGGAAAACTCTGGGCGATTCGAGGAATATCTTCAGAGATTACCGTTGCAATCCTTGTATATCCTCCAGTTGGTTGCCTGTCAGCCAGAAGAATGATTGGCAGTCCGCTAGCTGGCACCTGCACGGTTCCTGGTAGGATTGCATCTGAAATAATATCTGCTCCTGCCACATGCTCGATTGCCTTTCCTTCGAGCCTCGTTCCCATTCTGTCCGTTTTTGTTGTAATTCTATATGTTTCTGATAAGAATGTATGCAGTCCCGCTTTTGTAAACGCATGTTGGTCCGGACCAAGGATAACGCGCATTCTTTTTGACTTTGTATAATTCGGAATTAAATGAGGGAGTAGCGAGCGTCCTGCTTTATCAAACTTGGGCTCTCCAGCTGGCAATCGATCGCCTTCAGCTAAGTAATCACCAGTGAGTCCGCCAATTTTCGCCTTCACATATGTCGATCGGCTCCCCATCAATTTATCCGTAGTAATACCACCGCCGACCGCAATATAAGCATACGAACCATCAATCGGTTTTCCGAAAGAAAGCTCTTGTCCCTTTTCTACTATCTCGGAGTGCCACATTGAAATGGCTTTTCCATCTAGTTTGGGAGAAAGATTAGCGCCACAGATTGCGATAACCGTGTCCTGTAAAAATTTAAGCTTCGGTCCCATAATAACCACTTCTATTCCAGCTGCTTCTCGTGGGTTGCCAACTAGAATATTTCCAACCTGTAAAGCAAAAGGGTCCATCGCTCCCGCTACAACCATGCCAAATTGCTGATAGCCAACACGTCCCAAATCTTGAATCGATGTGGAAAGACCGGGCTTCACTACTTTAATTACTGCATTTTCCAATTAACTCCCCACTCTTTTTATCAGAATTCCGTTTGCTTCAAGACCTTCTTTCAGGTGATGTACAAATTCGAGTGCTTGCGGTGTATCCCCATGAACACAAATTGTATCAGCTTGCATCTCGATTTCTGAACCATCCACCGCTACAACTTTCCTATCTTTCACCATGCGGATTACACGGGAAACTGCCTCTTCCGTTTCCGTGATCAATGCATTTGATTCGGTTCTTGGCGTTAGTGTTCCGTCAGGCTGATACGTGCGATCCGCAAAAACTTCCTGTGCAACTTTTAAACCAATCTTATCCCCAGCTTTAACGAGTTCACTGCCAGCGAGACCAAAAAGAATCAGGTCTTCATTAACATCATAAATCGCTTTCGCTATCGCATGAGCTCGGTCTTTGTCACGTGCTGCTATATTATAAAGAGCGCCATGTGGTTTAACGTGATTGAGTTCCTTATCAAATAGCTTAGCAAAAGCCTGAACCGCGCCAATCTGATAAACGACGATGTTATAAATTTCTTCCGGATCAAGAAGGAGAGAGCGTCTTCCGAATCCTTGCAAATCCTGGAATCCTGGATGTGCTCCGATCCCCACGTTATTCAGAGCAGCACGCTCAACAGACTCACGAAGCACATTATGATCACCTGCGTGGTAACCTGCAGCAATATTTGCAGAGGTAATATATTGCATCACCAATTCATCCTGACCAATCCGATAAGTACCGAAACTCTCCCCTAAATCACTGTTTAAGTCAACAACATGCTTTGTCATCTCCCCACCCCCTGATAGAATTCCTTCATTACCTGATACGTATTCCTAGAAACTTCTTGGGCAATATTATCGTACTCTTTTTCCGTTATTGGTTTGAAGCGGACATAATTACCCGTCCGGAGTAGAATAGGTGTCTCGCTCTCCGGGTCATATAAATTCAAGGGCGTTCTTCCGATAATTTGCCAGCCACCTGGAGATTCTAATGGGTAAACACCTGTTTGTGAACCGGCAATACCGACAGAGCCGGCAGGAATCTTGGTTCGTGGAGATGCAAGTCGTGGTGTTGCAATTTTTTCCGACATGCCTCCTAAATAAGAGAATCCAGGCGCAAAGCCCATCATATAAATAAGATAGTCCCGTTCAGAATGAATCTTGATTACTTCATCTTCTGTAATCTGATTTTCAGTCGCTACATGTTCTATATCTGGTCCATATATCCCGCCGTAACATACCGGAATTGTGATTATTTCTGCAGGTGGGATTTCAATATCTGATAGACCCTTATATAAAAAAGTCATGCGTGCTTTTAAATCCTCATATGTCGTCTGAACAGGATCATAATAAATAGTAATGGCCGTATAAGTCGGAATCCATTCGATGATCCCGTTATTATTCTCCTTTTCCAACAATGCAGAGAGGCTGCGAATTCTCTCGTTCGTTTCCTTTGATATGGAATCGCCCAATTGAATTCTTAAGCCTCTGTCGCCATAAGCTTCTATTACAAACATTTATTTCCTCACTTCTATCCTGCTTATAATACTTCTATCATATCATATTAGAAGATCTGAGGAACCATCTGGAATAGCGTTCTAATTCCTAGTATTGCCGTTAGTATGACAACAATCGCTCCAAACACCGTTAACCAGATTGGATGTTTGTAATCACCCATTATTTTCTTATTATGGGCAGCAAATAACATGGAACCAAGCGTCAGCGGCAGAATTAAACCATTCACTGCACCAGCAAGCACAAGCAATGTCGCTGCTTGACCTACAACAAGATATACAATTGTCGAGAATAAAATAAACCCAATAATCCAGTACTTATGATATTTATCAAAAATGCTATGGAAGGATCGTAAGAATGAGACTGATGTATAAGCCGCTCCAATTACTGATGAAATCCCTGCAATCCAGAGTACGATACCAAACATACGGTAACCAATATCTCCTGCAGCGTATTGAAACACGGTTGCGGCCGGGTTATCCGGGTCAAGGGCCACACCCTGCATAACAACGCCTAACACAGCTAAAAACAACAAAATCCGTACAAGGGAAGCAACACCAATTCCCAAATAAGAAGTTTTATTTACTTCTGATATGGAATCTTTTCCGCTAATCCCAGCATCAAGCAAACGATGCCCACCAGAAAAAGTGATATACCCTCCAACTGTACCACCGACAATCGTAATGATGGCATATACATCAATTTCTAGCGGAACAAAGGTACGATAAATTGCATCCCCTACAGGTGGCTGGCTAACGAACATGACGTAAGCAATTAATAAAACCAGCATTGCTCCTAGAATATTCACGACTCGGTCCATCGCCGTTCCGGCCTCTTTCGATAAGAAAATAAATATCGCCAATGCAGCGGAAATAATCGCTCCAACTTTCGGATCGAGTCCAATAGCTACATTCATCCCAAGACCAGTACCACCAATATTCCCGATATTAAATGCAAGACCACCGATGACTATAAATATCGCAACGACATATCCCAATCCAGGTAGTACTTTATTCGCAATCTCTTGACCCCGCAAGCCCGAGACACTGATGATCCGCCACACATTAAGCTGTGCTCCTATATCAAGAATAATGGATAGCAAAATTAGAAATCCAAAACTCGCCAACAGTGTTTCCGTAAACACCGCCGTTTGTGTTAAAAATCCAGGACCAACTGCAGATGTAGCCATTAAAAAGGCAGCTCCTAAAAGTGATCTCCTGCGTGACTTTTGGTCCTTTATAGAAAGTAATTCATTATGTTTATTTGACTTTGACATAATTTCCTCCTCAGTTCTGTCATTTGACAGTTATTTCTTTTTATATAATTAATTTGTACGGATTTACTATAATAACACGAAATGCATATAAAAATCTTGGTTAATGTATACAATTAGTTTGTCTATTTTTGGAAAAAATTATCATTATATCTCCCGAAAAAATGATAGTAATTCTTGTAATCTATGATATGATAGAGAGAGTGGATTGGGATTCAGCATATCCGCATTTTTGTAACGCGAATTTAATATACGAGATGTCGGTTTTATAGTAAAATAGAGAGAAACATGTCTAATGCCACATTTATAATAAGGAGTTAAATGAACATGTCTCATAATAATAAGAATGTCCGGATTGTCAGGGTAAAGAAAAAGAAATTACGGAAAAAAGTTCTATTTGTTTTAATCCCTCTTCTCATTGCTTTCCTAAGTATAGTTGGCTACGGTGCTTATTTATATACAAAAGCAGACACCGTTTTATCTGATTCCTATGTAGAAGTTGAAAGGGAAAAATCCCCATTAAGAGACGCTGAAATTGATCCGAATATTGATAATGTCTCCGTACTCATCATGGGTGTGGATTCTAATGATCACCGTGACAATGCAGAAAGTGCGCGCACAGACGCTTTAATGGTTGCAACATTTAATAAAGATGATAAAAGTATTAATATTGTAAGTATTCCTAGGGACTCATTAGTTTATATTCCTGAAGTTGGTTACGAAGATAAAATTAATCATGCACATTATTTCGGCGGTACAGAAGCAGCTATTGAAACAGTCGAGAATCTGTTGGATATCCCAGTTGACTATTATGTAAAATTAAATTTCCATGCATTTGTTGATGTAGTTGATGCATTAGATGGAATTACCGTAGATGTACCTTACGAATTCAAGGAATCCAATTCCATGGATAAACGAGATTCAATCCACCTCTATCCAGGTGTCCAAAATGTAGACGGGGAAGAAGCACTTGCACTCGCAAGAACAAGAAAGCTTGATAATGATATTCAACGTGGTATAAGACAGCAAGAGATTATAAAATCTGTCATTGATAAAGCAACATCTGTCAACTCAATCTTAAATTATGATGATTTACTCGAAGCTGTTGGAGATAACCTTGTAACGAATATGACCTTTAGCGATATAAAAACATTTATTACTTACGGAACAAGTGGAGGTAAGCTAAAAGTCGATACCTATACACTAGAAGGGACCGACTATCAACCAGGCGGTGTTTATTACTGGGCACTGGATTACCCAGCATTGGAAGAAACAAAAATGCTGTTAAAAGATCATCTAGAGCTCCCAAATGCCATTGTAGATAATGACGATAATGACGATAATGACGATAATGACGATGGCTGGATACAGGAAGATGCAGCTACGAATGAAAGTTATTAAGACAAATGCAGCCAATCACTTGGATGATTGGCTGCATTTTTTATATTTCCTTTGTTAATTCCCTTATAATCATTTGTTGATAGTTTCGGATTGCTTCGGACTGACCATGATATGGTTCCTTAAGAACAGGAGTCTCAAGCAAACCTTCATAACCGGGATAATTATAAATAATGGTGTTTTTTATATCTGTTATGTTTTCATTTGCAGCAAGTTTTATATTTATCTTTACTAGCCTCGCAACGTTTTCTAGATCAATGAACTCTTCTTGCAAATAACTCCGCTGTTCACCCGTTGGATCATTAATGATAGTATTTAGCTTAGCCCTTGCCGTTATCGCTTCATCCATAACTTCTTCCCACCTACCAGCATGTTCACCCAAAAGGAGTTCATAAAAATACAACGTTCTCGCTTGATTATATTTGATAAATCCTTCCCAGATCATATCAGACCCACTAGATTCTATTGCTTGGTCAAAAGATGCCAACGCTTCTTCTAGATAGATGGAAAGCAACTCTATATTTCTTTCGTCCAGGCTTTCTTTTGAATATTTATGTAATGTACGTAAAGATTGAATAGATAATAGATCATATTCTACAATATCTAACATCTCACGGATGAGTTTCATCGCCTTTTTTATTGTAAAATAAACCTAAATAATTGTAGTAAACTGTTTTCGTTACGGCATTCTTCAACATGGAACCACGTACGGAGAGCAAGGGAATTGTATTATCTGTCTTTTCGATGGCGATCAACTGCTGATATTTCATAACAGCAGTGATTAATTTAACTGTCTCCTCAATTAAATTCAAATTACCTCGACTGATTTCTGTCAGCTTATTCTTTCGTCTAATGATTTGATCGAGGAGTGCTTCTATCCGTTCAATATTTTTCTTCTTTTCAGTTCCTCCCTTGTACAGTAATGGGAAGATAACAATGAGATCAATAAAATGCTGGAGGTTATTCGCAAATTCTACTGCAGTCTTCGATTCTATCTTAAATCTATTATGTATTAGTCCTTGTACACTAAAGAATCTAGCCTTACTAGATGGCTAGATTCTTAGATTTACTTATTTACTTATATTGTACAAAATTAAACTTAAGTACAGGGTTAACTAATATGTCTCGATGTAATTTCTTTAAATTGCTAATTTGCTTTTCAGCCCATCGAATATCTGTAGCGTATTGGTGCGTTGCAGATCCGTGACGAGCCATACCTTCTGGATTCCAGCGCATCTTATACAAGGTATTTTGATTATAGTCGTTATGAATATAATAATCACCTATAAATTTCGCGCCGCCTACAATTGCTTTGTAAGGTGTATCCCATCCTTCTTCATACGCTCTCTCTGAACCACATTTTTCTGGACAAGAGTCTACCGCGCCAATACCGAACATATTGTAAACCTTCTTACCATTTACGGTAATTCCATTGGAGAGCTTTGATGTTCCATTGCCAGTTTCCAATAATGCATGGGACAGCAAATATAGCTCATTGATATTGTGCTTTTTTGCTGCATCAATGAATGCTTGCCCTGTACCTGCGAGAATACCTTTTCCTTGGAGATATTTATTCAGTTCTTTAGCTGTAGCACCAACTGTTGACGATAAGTCTAAGTGCTGGAACTCATCAACATCTTTATTCATGGGATCAAGAAACTCTAACGTATCCGATTCAGTAGCGTTTCTCCAAGCATCATAAGGAACTTGTAACCATGTGCCCTTTTTCCCAATTACCTCAAGTACTTTTCCTTTACTCAATGAACCATATTTATGAGAGTTTGCAGTAGCTTGTGCTCTTACATTCAAATTGCTTGCTGTAACGATGGCCATTTGAACTTTCTGTTCGTTCACAAGAGAATTATGAACATAGCTGTTTTTACCGTTATACCAAACTTTATACCATTCTGTACTTCCATTTACTGTCGAACCTTTTACTTTTTCGAGTACGACCAATGTAGTATTTGGTCCTACTTTATGGTTAATTGTGGCCGTTGTATTTGCCTTAGATCTTAAATTAACATTGGAGCTTGAAATCGTTGTTCCTTTATGGCCAAGATTGACATAGCTGCTTGAAATATATGCAGGTTCGTTTCGATATTTATCTGTTTGAGGGTTTGCTGCCATTTGTATCCTTAAGGCTTCTTCCAGTGTAATATTATAGTGAGAAACCTGCATAGATTCAAGCTTTTTCTCCACTTCAATTTCTAGTTTATTTAATGTAACTTCATCTACCATTCCATTGACTTTTAAATTGTGATATTTTTGGAACTCTGAAACTACTTTCGCTGTGATAGAACCATATACAGAGGTAGGATTTGACCAATTTGCAAAACCAAGTAGTGTCAATCCTTCTTTTATTTTTATGATATGTGGTCCACTATCACCAGGTTGATAAGCTGTTGATAAAATTTGTTCAATTTTAGATAATACTTCATTATCCGCAACACCAGTTTCATTTAAGTCATAGTACGACTGGAATTCTTTAACCACATTCACTGTGACGGAACCATAAAATTGTGATGGATTTGACCAATTTGCAAAGCCTAATTTTACTAAGTCTTCTTTAAGTTTTACAACCGGTTCTCCACGATCACGATTCTTATATGGCGGGTTTAGCACCTCAGCAATTTTATTACGTGTAGTCTCATTAGCTTGTCCTGTAGCAGGAAGTCCATAATAACTTTGGAATTCACGTACTACATTAGCAGTAATATTTCCATAAACTTGACTAGGATTTTTCCAAGAAGCAAAGCC
Organism: Oceanobacillus sp. AG; assembly: GCF_009746545.1. NCBI lineage: Bacteria > Bacillati > Bacillota > Bacilli > Caryophanales > Bacillaceae > Oceanobacillus > Oceanobacillus sp. AG. Next base: position 187,110 of record NZ_WOWT01000002.1, on the reverse strand, counting down.
TAGCTTTACTAAGTCTTTCTTTAGCTCCACTATATGTTGCCCACTATCACCATTCTTATATTTACTTTCTAAAGTTAATAACTCTTCAATTTTAGCAAGCGTGCTTGATCCCGCAATACCATCCACCGTCAAGTTATTTTCTTTTTGAAATTTCTTTACAACATTTGCTGTAGCAGTACCATAAAATTGACTAGGATTTGACCAATTTGCAAAGCCTAATTTTACTAAGTCTTCTTTAAGTTTTACAACTGGTTCTCCACGATCACGATTCTTATATGGCGGGTTTAGCACCTCGGCAATTTTATTTCGTGTAGTCTCATTAGCTTGTCCTGTAGCAGGAAGTCCATAATAACTTTGGAATTCGCGTACTACGTTAGCAGTAATATTTCCATAAACTTGACTAGGATTTTTCCAAGAAGCAAAGCCTAACTTTACTAAATCCTGTTTTAATGCTACGACATGCTGTCCACTATCACCATTTCTATACTCATTTCCTTCTATTAGAGCCGTCTGTATTTTATTTAGTGTTTGTGTACCAGCAATCCCATCAATTGGTAGACCATAATCAGACTGAAACTTCTTTACCGTATTCGCTGTAATTTGTCCATAAAATTGACTAGGATTCTTCCAATTCGCATAGCCTAATTTCACTAGATTTTCTTTTATTTCAACAATCTGTACACCACGATCCCCTATTTTATATGGAGGATTAAGGACCTCCTCAATTTTAGCTCTAGTTGTTTCATCGGCGATTCCGGTTGGTGACAAATCATAATAGGCTTGAAACTCTGCCACAACTTTTGATGTAATCTGACCATAGGAAGGGGTCGGAGAACTCCATTTTGCAAAGCCCAACCGTACTAATTTACTCTTCAATTCAACAATGTGATCACCATAATCTCCTGGTGCATATTGTTGAACTGTGTTTAAAATTGCCCCTGTTGTTTCTTCATTCGGTCCTTCCTCTTCAGTCGATTCTTTCTCTGTTATTTCTTCTTTCATTTCCTCATCTACCGGTTCAGCATTTATTTCCTCATCCTGAACTTCATTTGTTTCTTCATTAGCTGATTCTTCTATTAAACTCTCATTATCGCTGGCAGTTTCTTCTTCACTATCTGCTTTCTCAGATTTGACTTTAATTTCATTCTCATCTAATAGAGGAGTTTGTTCCTCGGTCAAACCCTCATTATGTATTTCCGCCTTTTCTTCTGCACCTACTATTGAACTAAAGCTGAAAAAGACTAAGAAAACAATTGACATTATTAGACTTCTTTTTACCACTTTAGATTCACCTCCCTATAATTTTCTCTATTCTATATTATTATCGGCAACTCAAAGGATATTTTCAATAGTTTTGATAAATTCTATTACCCTATCGCATTTTGTTTAACTTCTTATAAAAACTCGACAATGGTTTTAAGCATTGTCGAGTTAAATTAGTAAGATATTTTAGTATTATTTTTTCTTTAAGTTAAAAGATTTAACAATTGCATCTGCTGTTATTTTTCCTAATTTTTCACGATAACTTTTGCTCTTCAATAGATTGTTTTCTTTACTGTTATCTATGAACATATATTCAAGGAGTAACGATGGCATTTCGCTTTCCCTGAGCACATGAAAATTAGCACGTTTTTTTCCCCGATCATTAATCCCATTGTTGGACTTAAGCCAGCTAGCAACGTGGTTATGGATATCATTTTGCCTATCACTGGTTTCTTTTGAAACTACACCGTTATATATAAATGATTCAAATCCATTTGCATTATAGTTGTGAGAGTTAGTATGTAAGCTTATAAAGAAATCCGCACCCCAATTATTAGCCATTCGTGTTCGCTCTTCTAAGGATATTGATACATCTGTCGTTCGTGACAACATAATCTCTATACCAGCATAACTACTAAGCTCCTGTGCTAATTTTAATGCAATAGATAACACGACATCTTTTTCATATAGCCCATAAGCAGTGGCACCTGAATCAAGACCGCCATGCCCCGGATCGATAAACACCTTTACTGTGTCTGATAGAGCATCCTCCATCTTTTTAAGCGTCGCTAATCCGGCTATTCCATCGACCGTTAAACCATTAGCACGCTGAAAGTCCTTTACAACCTTCTCCGTTGCAGAACCATAGAATTGACTTGGATTGGACCAGTTAGCATAACCTAGCTTCACTAGATTTTCCTTTAATTTTATAACCGGCTGTCCTCTATCTCTGTTTTGATATGGTGGATTTAAGACTGCTTTCATCTTATTTCTTGTCGCTGAGTCAGCTATTCCTGTTTCTGTTAAACCATAGTACTTTTGGAAATCCTTCACGACATTTGCTGTTATTTGACCATATACTTCAGTAGGATTAGACCACTTTGCAAAACCCAACTGCACTAGGTCCAGCTTTAATTCTACTACGTGAGGACCTCTATCTCCATTCATATATCGAGAGGTTAACAATTCATTTATTTTAGATAACGTGCTAGAACCAGCTATTCCATCGACTATTAAACCATTAGCTCGCTGAAATTTCTTTACCACCTTCTCCGTTGCAGAACCATAGAATTGACTTGGATTGGACCAGTTAGCATAACCTAGCTTCACTAGATTTTCTTTTAATTTTATAACCGGCTGTCCTCTATCTCTGTTTTGATATGGTGGATTTAAGACTGCTTTCATCTTATTTCTTGTCGCTGCGTCTGCTTTTCCCGTTTCTGTTAAACCATAGTATCTTTGGAAATCTTTTACAACATTTGCTGTTATTTGACCATATACTTCAGTAGGATTAGACCACTTTGCAAAACCCAACTGCACTAGGTCCAGCTTTAATTCTACTACGTGAGGACCTCTATCTCCATTCATATATCGAGAGGTTAACAATTCATTTATTTTAGATAACGTGCTAGAACCAGCTATTCCATCGACTATTAAACCATTAGCTCGCTGAAATTTCTTTACCACCTTCTCCGTTGCAGAACCATAGAATTGACTTGGATTGGACCAGTTAGCATAACCTAGCTTCACTAGATTTTCTTTTAATTTTATAACCGGCTGTCCTCTATCTCTGTTTTGATATGGTGGATTTAAGACTGCTTTCATCTTATTTCTTGTCGCTGCGTCTGCTTTTCCCGTTTCTGTTAAACCATAGTATTTTTGGAAATCTTTTACAACATTTGCTGTTATTTGGCCATATACTTCAGTAGGATTAGACCACTTTGCAAAACCTAGACGAACAAGTTCTTGCTTTAGCTCCTTCACATGAGGGCCACTATCACCAATATCATACAATGATTTTGCACTTACAGATTTAACCGCAGACTCATCTATTTCACTTTCGTCTTCATCACTGACAACTTCCTTATTTTCTTGTTCCATATCAGATTGTTGATCACTCTTTTTTTCTTCTTCGTAAATATTCGTTTCCGTAATATTTTCTTTTTCTTCTATTTCATTATTCGGATCAATCGAATCTTTATCTTCAATGATTTCTTGTTCATGTTTCTCTTCTGAAGTCGCTTTATCAACTATGTCCTCTTCCTGATCAACCTGATTTTGTAGAGTAGATTCTTCAGCTATTTCACCTTTAGCTGGATTTTCTATTTGTTCAACCTCTTCTGCAGACACATTTTGAATGGTAGGATTAAACGAAAACACCAAGATAAGTCCCAGTGCAAAAGTAGTAGTTTTTATTTTTCTCAACTTTTCACCTCCTAAATTTCTATTACATTATCTAGTATCAGTGATAAAGCATCAAAAATCAACAGTTTTACCCATTTTTTTCACTTTATTCCAATAAAAAAAGGACTTATCTGAGTCATAAGTCCTTATATGGCTTTAAATTTATGCTACTTAAATAGCCTTCTTAAATTTCTAAATGGTTTCGTTACAATCCATGATTTACTTTCTAAGATATTTTCATACTTTCTCTCAAATTGCTCTCTGGTGAGTCTTTCATCACTTAATTCTTTTTGCAATATTTTATTTCTTTTTTCTAATTTCTTTTGTCTTTCTAAAAGTGAATCTAGTTCTTGTTGTATTCTTTTATTTTTTTCTTTTTGTTTATTTAAATCATCTTTTTGCTTTTTTTGTAATCGATTTAGATTATTTTTATCTCTAATCAAGGACTTATTAGTAGACTTTTCTATTGCTAGAGATTTATATAATTCTTGCAGTCCATCTCTTTTAATTTCAAATCCAACTTTAACAGGCTTTCTCCAATCTTCTTCTTCAACATTCTCAATTTCAACGTTGTTAAGAGAATAAATATGATCCATGACCCTCTTTACGATATCAAGATCGTAGTGCGCTAAAACAATTTCCACTGAGTTTGTTTCTAACTTTTTAATATAGCCATATACGCTATTCTGCATTGATATTCTTCTAACATTCCCCATAAATGTTGCATTTAAGTTTTTTCCTATTATGCTAATCTTTTTTCCAAAGTATTCTTTTAGATTATTCGGAGGGAGTAATTGTAATTCTTTAGTAGTGATATTATTTAAGGCTCCTATAACATTTTCAAAATCAAAATAAAGATTTGACTTTTCTCCATCAATAGATTCTGGGAAATAATAATCTACAATGTGTTTAACGACATCTCTAGATTTTCCTTCCATTGGAAACACGTGTAATCCTATCATAGGTTTTGTATTTATCTCTATAATCGTGGGAGCCCCAGTTTCTATGTCTACTAACATGTCTAAACCACAAATATCTAAACCAGGTATTGATTTAGCAGCCTTTTGAGCCATGTCTATCTGCGTGTCTGTTAGGCTATCCGTTACATCAATGGAATCTCCCCCAGTGGATACATTACTATTGTTTCTCAATAAAATCTTTTCTCCCTTTGATGGGATACTTTGCATATTATAACCACAGCTTTTCAGATTATTTATTATTTCTCTATCTATTTTAATAGTCTTGGAAGAAAGTGCCGGATTATCTTTTCTCGCTTTATTTTTTTGGTTTATTAGGGTTTCAACAGTATCTCTTCCATTTCCAACTATGTTAGCAGGAATCCTATTAACAGCAGCCAATACTTTACCATTTATTAGGAAGACCCGATATTCCGTCCCTGGGATAAATTCCTCAACGATAAAATCTTTATAATTCAATTCTTCCGTCAAATGCCATAAAGCCTCTTTTAGCTCTTTCGCATCGGCTATATTGGAGAATACACCTTTTCCAGCATTTTGATCACTAGGTTTTAAGACCACAGGATAGCCTATTGTTTCAGCAAAGGATACCACATCCTCTTCTTTCACGTCCTTAAAAAATCTCTTACCCTGTGGTACTTTCACACCTAATTTTGTCATAAACTGTTTAGTCAAATCTTTATTATTACAGATTTCAAATGCTTCCTTGCTTAATTTATTGCCTCTGGATGATTCAAATTGGTATTCTTTCCCACCATAATTCAGTGAATACCTTATTAGGTTTTTATTATCCGGATTATCTTTATTAAAAAAGTTTATAGTTATTCCTCTACGCCAAGCTTCGAGTGAGATTAGATACATACTAAGTCTGTTCCCATACCCCTTCAATGGGACAGCCTCTTCCAAATGATTTAGCCACGTCCTATTTTCATCCATTATCAAATCATCTCCGTATCTATAAACTTCCTATATTTTCATTACTCTTCTCTCTTATTTCCCCTTTATCTTATCAAGCACAGTTCGAACAGGAGATGTATATCTCCACATTCTGCTTGTTTCAATTTGAGTAAATTTCTTTTTAAAATAATCTCTCTCTTTTTCCAAAACAATTGTATCCTCTTCAAGTTCTTTAATTTCCTCTTTACTAAGAGTTTTATTGATTTCGAATCCGATTTTTACTGGTTTATCAAAGTTTTCTTCAATAATATTAGTTATTTTAGCTCTTCCATTACCCTTTTCACAAATCTCCTTAAAATTGACTACATCTTCCTTTTTAGGTGATGCAACAACAATGGCAATACCCCCATCTTCCAAGTCCTCCATAAAACCATTCAGTCTATGAAGTAAAGCTTGCCTCTTTATCCAAACTTTGTAACCAACTTTTTGCAACTTTCCATATACAATATACTTTTTGCCAAAGACTTTTCCCGTAGGCGCTGGACTCACATAGACCGTCTTAGCAGTTCTATTTATTAATGGCTCTAGAATGCTATTAAAGTCAAAGTATAAACTTGATTTTTCAACATCTTTCGTTTCGGGGAAATAATAATCAACAATAACCTTTGGTATGTCTTTTGGTGTTCCTTCAACAGGGAATAAATGGCCTCCTAAACCTGGTCGTGTATTAGCTTCAATGATAACACCTGATTTATTATCGCTGTCTACCATGATATCCATACCACTTACAGTTAATCCAGGAATAGCCTTTGTACCTTCAATCGCAATTTTTTTTAGCTCGGGAGAAATTACATCCGTTAATTCTATAGAATCTCCACCTGTAGAAAGGTTACTTGTTAACCTTAATTGAACCACTTCTCCTTCTTTTGGAATTGATTTCAAAGTATATCCCAATTCATCTAATAGATCAGTTACAGTACGGTCAATTTTAATCATTCTACTTTTTAAATGTGGATTTTTTCTTCTTTCTTCATTTTTTTCCCTTATCAATTCTCTAATTGTGCTTTTTCCATTTCCAACAATATGAGCTGGAACTCTATTCAATACGCCCACTACTTCATTATCAACCACTATAAACCGGAATTCATTACCTTGAACAAATGATTCTACAATTACTTCAGGATAATCTAATTCATGCCGAACATAAGATAATGCATCTTCTAGTTCTTTTTGGTTTTCAATATTTGAAACTACACCTTTTCCTCCATTTGCACTAATTGGCTTAATAACTAAAGGGTAACCCAATTTATTTGCATATTCAATTATTTCATCATTACTCACATCTTCCGAAAAACTCTTTCCTTCAGCAACTGGAACACCAGCTTTTTGAAGGTATTCTTTTGTAAGATATTTATTATCACAAATTTTGTATGCTAAATCTGTTGTTTTATCACCTTTCGAGGACTCGAATGTATGCTCCCTTTCATCGGAGCTCAGTGTATAGCGAATCCGTAATTTATTCTCAGGATCATCCAAAGTGAAAAACTTCAACTTTAATCCTCTTCTCCATCCTTCTAGAGCGATTGTATACAAACTTAATCTTTTTCCAAAACCAGCAGCCGGTACCGCATTAATTAAATGGGGTAACCAATTCTCTTTAATTTCTTTCATTATGTTCTTCCTCCTACTGCTTTAGATCCAACTTTATAGCTCATTAAACTTTAATCTAGATTCAATTACTTTTTATTACCCTTTTTATTCTCGTTAACAGTCTCCATGTATTGCTGTTTTTCATCTTTGTAATTTGAGAAGAAACCCTATTCAATTCTCTCTCAGCAATGGATAGTTCTTTTTCTAAATCCTTTATTTTTTCTTCTAATTCTCTTTTACTGAGCATGTGATATCCATCAATAAACTCGAATCCATATTGAATTGGTCTATTCCAAGGCTCTTCTTTTACTTGCATAATATATTTTTTAAGAATGTTATCATTTAATATTTCATAAAAACTTGCGATTTCTTCAATAGTCTCTCCAGCGACTACAAACTCAATCCAGTCTTGATCAAGCTTAGTCATAGAGCCTATCAGTTTTTTTTCAAACATTTTATTCCTTATCCAATTATAATATCGTATAGGTTCAAATATAGCTTTAACCAAGTATCTCTTTGTCTGCCATACATTTCTATTTATCTGTCCAATAGTTACTTCATTTAAACCAGTGTTATTCAAGACATCTAAAACTGTATTAAAATCGAAATATATATTAGAATCTGCTGTTTTTATATTCAGCGTTTCAGGAAAATAATAATCAATTAGATACTTCGGTATATCAACCGCTTCTCCGTCTAACGGAAATAAATGGGAGCCTAGGCCTGGTTGTGCATTTACCTCAAGTATGGAGCAATTTTCATTATTAATAATCATGTCAATACCACCATGAACAAGACCAGGTATTGATTTAATAACGTTAACTGCAGTTTCTTTGTGTGAATCAGTCAATAAATGTGTAACCTCAAAAGGTTCTCCGCCAGTTGAAATATTGCTCGTTTCACGTAAATAAATTAATTCATTATTTTTAGGTATATCATCCATAGAATATCCCATTTTTTTTAATCGTTTTGTTAAACTCGCATCAATTTTAATAGGTCTGTAATATAGTGTTGGTGTCTTTTTTCTGATTTCATTTTTCTCTTCAATTAGTTCCGATATGTTCTTTATTCCGTCCCCAATAATATGAGCGGGTTTTCTATGAACAGCGCTGAGAACTTTGTCTGCAAGAACATAAACCCGTACCTCTTTTCCTTCTACGTATTTTTCCATAATAATGTCTTGATAAGGAAGTTTTTTTTCGATAAATGTAAGGGCATCTAAAAGCTCTTTTTCATTTGCTAGGTTTACAAATACTCCTCTTCCTCCACTTGCATTGAGTGGCTTTAAAACGACAGGAAAATTTACCTCGTTAGCATAATCTAATATTTTATGGGAATCGGTTTGAATATTAAATTGTCTACCCATCGGAACATTTATTCCACTTTTATTTAGCAGTTGCTTTGTTTTAACTTTATCATGACATATCTGTACCGCTTCTTCGGTATTCAGATCCCCACAAGATCCAAAAAAATGATGGGTTTTAAAACTGTCGGATATTGAATATTTAATATCAAAAATACCATCAACTTTTGCTGTGTAAAAATTAACTAATAAACCTCGGCGCCAAGCTTCAAGAGCCAGCGAATACATACTTATTCTATTTCTTTTAGCTGCATTTGGTATGGTATCGATTAATTGCGGTAACCATACATGATAATTCTTTCCCATATCTAAAACTTCCCTTGGTTTTTACCAAATAATTAATTTCGTTTCATTGTTTTTAACAATTTCCTTGCCGGTAGCGTTAATCTCCAACTCTTGCTTTTCTCCATCCAGCTTAACTTTTGCTGAGTTTTCTTAAGTTTTGTTTCTAATTCATTATTTCTATTTTTTACCTTGCTAAGCTCTTTTTTTAATTTATCAATATTGCCTGTAGAAGTTTTTATTTCAAAAGCAGCTTTTACAGGATTATCCCACTTAGTGACACGTACCTTTTCTACCCTTATTTTTTTTGACTTTTTAGTTTCAACATTTTCAATAAATTTATTGACATTCTGACTTGTACCAGCAATAACTATTTGGACATTCCCATTTTTAAGGTTTTTAACAAAACCATTTAACGCAAAACCTGTAGCTGTTCTTTGAACCCATTTTCTAAATCCTACTCCCTGCACTTTTCCAGTAACAATTAGTTTTTTCATGATTATTTCCTTTTTAGTTAGGGGCGGCACAATGATTTCTTTTGCAATTCCAGATTTTAATATTCTTGAGATTTCATCAAAATCAAAATAAAAATTATCGCCCTCGCGTCTCTTGGTTTCCTCAAGACTTTCAGGGAAATAAAAATCCACTATTGCCTTTGCTATATTTTTTGGAGTACCAACCCATGGAAATAAGCTGCCAATAATATTTGGACGGGAGTTTAACTCCAAAACATAGCGAGTATCTTTTTCTCGATCTATCATTATATCTACACCACATACTGTTAGTCCTGGTAAAGTTTTAGCTGCCTGTACAGCTAGTTTTCTATCTTCCTCTGTTAATTCTTCAGTTACTTCAGCTATTTCCGCTCCGTTTGAAGGAAAGGTATGTGTATCTAGGGTTATATTTTTACCTTCTTCTAAAATTGAATCTAGAGTTAAGTTTTGTTTCGCAAGATGTTCAATGACATCATCATTAATTGGTATCCTTGATCCGTTCATGTGAGGGTGATTTTTCCTCTCATCATTTTTGTCAGAAATTAATTCTTTAATAGTATTTTTTCCATTGCCTGTAACATTTGGTGCAATTCGTTTAAACGCACAAAAAACCTCATCGCCAATTACAAATAAGCGAGTGTCATCTCCTGTAACTTCTTGCTCTAATATGATTTCTTTATATCCCATTCGTCCACGCAGTTCTTTTAATGCTTCTTCAAGCATATCCTTATTCTGAATATCGGTAATAACACCTATTCCAAGACTAGCATTCGTAGGTTTTATTATTAATGGATATCCTAAATTTTGTGCATACTCCATAATATCCGTATCAGTATCCTTCTCATTGAAACTCCCTCCCTGAGGAGTTGAGACTTTATTTCGAATTAAAACTTCTTTTGTATCTGCTTTACTTCTTGTTATTCTCCTTGCTTTCTTAGGTACAATTTCTGCTAGAGATAATTGAAATGGTATTTCTTTCTCTTCACTTGCTAAAGCGTATCTAATTTTGACACGGTTTTTAATCAGTTTTGTATAAAATTTAAGCTGAAGGCCTCTTCGCCAACCTTCTAAAGCAATTGCAAACATGGTCGAATTCGGCCCATATGCACTCCGAGGGACAATATCCTTTAATTGATATAATAATTCTAATTCATAATTATCTTTAGTCGACTTCATTTGTATCTTCCCTTCGTATAAAAGTAATTGTAAATCATTATTAAATAACATTGTCGTTAATTGTTTTTAAAATATTTTCTTCATTAAATAACTTAATTGTCTCACAGGTCTCGTTATTTTCCAAAGTCGACTATTCAACATATCATTGTATAATTTGGAAGCTTTGTTCTTTTCTCTCACCATATTACTCAATTTCTTTTCGGATTGATGTATTTTGTGTATTAATTCTTCTTTACTATTCTGTACATAAAATCCAACTTTCACTGGCTGGTCGCACTCGGATAGTAATATATTTGTTTTATCAATACCCAAATTATATAGCGAACACAAAAAATCATTAATCAACTTTCTATCCAAACCTGTTATTACAATTTCTAATAAATGATCTAAATTACTTTCTTTTACATAGCCATATAAACCATATTCGATTGCTATTTTTTTTATCTCTGCAGTTAAGTTCTTCTCTTTAAATTGTTCATGAATGACAATTTTATTACAATAGTAATCTCCACTTTTTATAGACGCCACTCTTGTACATGTTGCTATTTTCTTTCTCAAAGGTTCTAATGCTTCTTCCAAATCAAAATAAAGATTTGGCTTTAGGCTTTTGTTTTCTTTTGACTCAGGAAAATAATAATCTATTATAGCTGATGGAACATCTCTCGACTTTCCAACCATAGGAAACAATATACCACCAAGTTGTGCAGTCGGGTTCACTTCTATTACAACTCCCGTGGAGTCCTCGTTATTTTCATCCCATATAACATCCACAGCCCCATGATCTAAACCCGGTATCGCCTTTATAGCGCGGACTGCAATATCTAAGATTTTTTCAGGTAATTCATCTAAAATGTCGATAGGATCACCACCTAAAGATACATTACTTTTTTCACTCAAATATAGTAACTGATCTTTGACAGGAATAAAATCTAAATCTAACCCACTATAGGATAAAAACCTTTTGATTTCCTCATTAACTTGAATAGGACAACTCACTAAACGAGGATTCTTAGCTCTTTCGTTATTTTTCTTTTGAATGAGTTCTGCAATAGTACTTTTTCCATCGCCTAACACGTTTGGAGGAATTCTATTGATAGCCCCTACAGCTTCATCACCAACGACGTAAATTCGAAACTCTTTTCCAAATACATGCCTTTCAACAAGAACTTCTTTGTATCCCAACTCATTCCTGACATAGGAAATTGCATCATTTAACTTTCCATCCTCAGTTATGTTTGTAATAACACCATTACCAAAACTTCCATCGAAAGGTTTAATCGCTACTGGGTATCCTATAGATTTCACATATTCTCTAATCACTTCATCAGAATCATGCTCTAAAAACTTTTCACCTTCAGGAGTACTTATACTTGCCGTTCTTAGCACTTGCTTTGTCCGTTCCTTATCTTTCCCAATCATAACGGCTTCATTAGACACTTTATCTCCTCGAGTCCGGAAAAAATAATGTGTTCTTTCCTTTGAACTTAAAGAAAATAGCTGTCCCGGCCGTTCCACAAACCAGGTTGTCATATCTTTAAATTTCTCCGAGTCCTTCACATGCCATCTAAGTGTAAGTCCTCTTCTCCAGCCCTCAAGCGCTATAACATATGCATCCAATAAGTTGCCATGCGCGTCTGCTACAATATCGCTGGACAAGTGTGAAAGCCATTCTGCATGATTCTCTTCCATCGGTTCTCCTCCTAATATATAAGAACACGTTCCTGTTATTCATTGATATTTTTGAGTAGTTGCTTATAATAGTGGAACTCTTTTCCACTTAGTAAATCCTGTTCCAAACGGGCTTCTGCTTCTAAGTAGAAGTCACCAAGCCATTTGTCTGTTGGGGTGTCAAATTCATCATAATTCCCCGGCTTTGGCGTCAATTCTCCAAAGACCAATTTCTCTTCGCCTCTTAGGAAATCAATTCGAATAAATGGCGCGGGTACTTCCCGGCTGATTTCTTCTGCCATCTTTATTTCCTCTTCGGTAATCCCTTTTCCATTGAAGCTGCTGTATTCGTATTTCCCGGTAGATACTCGCTCGCCGGTTGCCGTCCACCAACAATACTTCAGTTCTGGATAACGGACAATTTCTAAGACAATCCCTACTTTTCCATAGAAGCAATAGAATTTAACATCTCGAGCAGGTGTATGTGCTTTGGCATCTTCTGTAATTAGTTCTTCCACTAGCCAAGCATCCCTATCCACTCTACCTGCTTCTAGATCCCTTTCCATATTTCGACGCAGCACAGTAAAGTTTGGCACGGACTTTGCTTCTCGTACATCAATTATATCATCATTTCGATAGACAAGGTATACTCCCCTTGCTCCAGCCCCGTCAACCGGTTTAATGACTATATTTTCCCTCTCTTCTATTTCACTTAGCTTATATTCTTTTTCATCTATTCTTGGTGAGCTGATGTGTAACATATCCATGAACTGGTAGGCAATCTTTTTATCGTCAAGGATCATTTCAGGCAGTGAACCTGTAAGCTGTAATTTCCGCATTCTTGCTGTTAAACTCCCCCGAAAGGAAGCAGCTTGATGTAAAGAAACTTGCTCATCTGATAAAGCAGCCCGTACCATGAATTCGGGTATATCTTCTTGATTCAGACCTGTTAAAATTTTTTCATATACTGTTTTTTTATAAATCGGATTTTCATTTATAAATAATCTGGCCGCAGCTTGTAAAAATTGTTGGTGATTCATATCCCGTAACTCTTTCGCTGCAATCATCTTATCGAGATGTTCGATTAAAGATCCATCCTGTTTCTTTTCCTGAGCCATACGCCAGATAGTTTGGTAATCTATTTTTTGATTACTGAACTCCATATTTCTCAGTTTCTCTTTGATATGATGCAACTCGGTTTCAAGCATCGCAGTTTGGAGTTCAAGTTCCTTTATATATGCTTCTCTTTCCGTTTTGCCAGAGATGAACTTTCTTGCCTTCCTTGTTTTCCTCCAGGAGTTACTATTTTTCATCTGTTTGATTTTCTTTTCACAGCCTTGAATTTCTGCTTCGAGCTTGTCCGCTTCAGCTTCTCGCTTTATTAGCTCTTCAATGAACTCCTTTGTCACAGGGGAAATATGCTCATCCTTTACCGGTGTGTGCGTTGTTTCTTTATCCTGCTCATTCGTCATCGTAATCCCCTCGGTTCCCTAGCTTATATTGATTCTGTTCCGTTTGCCAGTCGTCGATATAATTTGCGATGGTTGTCTCCGTTATATCATCTTCAAACCAATTTTCCTTTGATAAGCGGATGGATCGTAATTCTCTCAAATGATTTTCTAATAGATTTTCTCTTACTTTATTATTTAATGGATACCATGTACTCGTTGTCTTCCCATAACTTTCAATTTTTCGTGCACAAGGACGCAATCTATATTTAACTTTAGCATCCCTTGGCGCTTGTGTTACAATTACATGAATTACCTTTGCTGTCACTTCAGGAATATATTTCTGCTCCTCGCTGAAAATCCCTGGGTGATTCACAAGAAGAATATCGCAGTTGATAGATTCCCCGTAGACGAGCATTTGAATGTTATTTCCATCGATATATTCTCGGACGGATGGATGGATTTGTTGCTTTGCTTTTAGGTCATATACTCCCATTTGCACAAGACCTACTCGCTTATCCCGCTCCTTCATTTGCTGGAGAAAGCGTCCCAGATGCGCTTCAATTTCTTCACGGAAATCACATACAATAACAAAATCAACTTGACGTTCGCCATTTATATCTATCTCACGTTGCGGCCACATTGGTTCTGGTACAGGGAAGGGCCGTTCTGTTTGAGGGTATGGTATATACAAAGATGCTGCATGGTTATGGAACCAGTGCTGACTCTCTGCATATTCCTTTCTTATTCCTTTCAGATGGCCGTTATACCCGAATGCAGAACTTCCTGTAAGAGAATTTGCTGACTGCATTGGGAATGATAAAGGGCCTGTCTGTAAGTCAATCACTTTATCAGTCCCAAAAATCTTTATTAAACGCTTTTTAAATTCACTATCTGCTGCAAAACGTAGACTATCCCAATAGCCGGCGTTATTAAGCACAGGATCTTTCTTAAACATAAGGGACGACATGTTGGAAAAAATATACTGACCAGGCATTCCACGCCGATAGAACTTTAATTCCTCCGTTACCCTTGCGTGCTCACTCGTATTTGCAATTCGGTCCGGATTCTTCAGAAAGTCTTCTACCTGTACGGCAATCTTCTCTGGATGGGACCAATCATCTGCATCATTAATTGTTACTAGTTCTCCACTTGCTTGTTGTAAGGCAAGGTTTCTAGCAATGTATGGACCCCCATTTTCTCTCGCGGATAAAAATTGGACCCGGGAATCTTGTTCTGTATATTCTTTTAGCACACGAGCGGTCTGATCAGTACTGCAATCATCCACCGCAATTATTTCCAAATTGCGATAGGTTTGTTTTAGCAATGATTCGATCGCAATATGGATAGCTGCCTCTGCATTAAAGGCAGGAATAATGACGGTTACTTTCGGTCTATTCCTATCTGTTTGCTCCAACTGTTGCGTCGTTAATCTTTCATATAACGATAAATCTGTTTCAGGGGCTAATTCAATTGGGGCTAGTTTATACATTTTCAATGCTTCATTTGATGCCTTAATTCTTGCTTGTATTTCGTCTTCTAGATTAGCTAAAGCGAGATAAAGATCGGGATGTTTTTGCTTTCTTAATATTTGCTGGATTAACTTTTTACCGTCCGCTTTATTTCCTAATAAATCAAGTGCTTCTGCTTGCAGGATGGTACCTTTTCTTATAACTTCCTTTCTTGTCTCTCGCTCTAGCGCTATTTCCAAATAATGAAGGGTTAGTGTTGCTGTTTCTTTATTTAACTTATTTGCATACCATAAAGAAAGCTCCCAAGCGACAGCTTTCCGTAAGTAGCGATTTGATGTTTCGTGAAATAAGCTTTGAAGATCGGCAAGCACCTTTTCTTCAAAGCCATAATTGTATAAGTAGCTTTTATACTTCTTTAATCTATTGCTAGCATCTTTTAGTTTATAAGATTTGCTGTAAAGCTGCTTCAAGTTTCTTCTACCTAGTAAGTAAGCAGGAATAGAACGGGTGAATGAGATTATATTTCGCTTTGTCCTTTTCAAGCTGTCTGTGAGGTATTTGGCCTTTCTAAATTCCTGCTCAACTTGAGCATACTCTTCTCCAAGCTTCTTTAATTCCTGCTGCTTCCTTAGGATATCCGCATCTATTATTTCTCGGTATGTTTTCAGCTCTTCGTTGTTCGTGTTCTTATTCATCATTAACCCATCTTTCGTGAAACACTTGGTTGAGTTTAGGAGTTTCCGCTTGTGCAACACAAGCTTTTTCCACTTCAGAATCCACTGCATGCCAAGTAGCTTCCGATTGGAAATAGGTTGTAAGATTTTCTTTGTACACTTCGATATTTCCCTTTGTTTCCGTTGCGGTTAAAATAACAAACGTCTTCGTTGCGTTCACTTCTGGAACATAATGCTGTTTATCTTTGAGCACTGCTGCATCCATTATAAATAGTTTATCTGTCTTGATCTTCTCTCCATAAACAAGGAAGGAGACCTTTGATTCGTTAATTAAATTCCTGATTTCTTCTGTTAGGTTCGTCGCCTCTATCATATATTTATTCAATTGCACAATTCCAATTGTTTTCTTCGATTGTAAAGCTTGATCGAGTAGAGAGAGTAAGTGCTCATCTGGATCTCTAAAGTCACTAGCAATTACAAGATCTAACTGCCTAAACCCATTTTGCTTCTCTAGTCGGTTCGGCCACATCGGTTCAGGCACTTGGAATGGTCTTTCCATCATTGGATAGTCGTAATAAAGTGATTCAGCTTGCTGATGGAAAGCCTCCATCGCTTCCACATATTCTCTGCGCACTCCCATAAAAAAGCCGTTATAGCCAAAAGCCGAACTTGCAGTTAACGATGTAACAGATTGCCTTGGGAGTGATAGTGGTCCTGTCTGTAAATCGACATAACTCTGCCTACCAAATGCTTGGAGGAGACGACGCTTAAACTCACCATCTGCAGCAAAGCGAACACTATCCCAATGACCAATTTTCTCTACTACTTGTTTACGTCGGAACATAATGGAAGACATATTTGGGAAAATATATTTACCAGGTGTACCACGGCGATATAATTTCAAATCCTCCGTTAGTCTGGCATGTTCCGAAGTATTTGCAATGACATGTTGATTCTCCATTAAATGCGTTACTTGCCGTTCTATCTTTTCTCTGTGTGACCAGTCATCCGCATCATTAATTGTGATATATTCTCCTGTGGCGTGCTGTAGTGCAATATTTCTCGCAATATATGGCCCACTGTTTTCAGGAGTCGTTAACAATTTTACTCGCTCATCTTTAGCCGCATATTCTTGAATAACAGCAGCTGTACGATCTGGACTACAATCATCAACAGCTAATAACTCGATATTCTGCCATGTTTGTGAAAGGATCGATTCTATTGCAACACGTACTCCCTCCTCCGCCTTAAATGCAGGAAGGATAACAGATACCTTAGGGCCATCCGTAATCTGTCTATCCATTGCTTTTGTTTCTAAATCATCATATTCTGGTTGCTTACCGTTAGCGGAAAAATAGATTGATTGAAGCCCATAGGTATTCATTGCTTTATTGATCCACTTGAGCCGTTCTTCTATTTTCTCTTCCATGTTAGCAGCAGCAAGGTAGAGATCTGCATGTTTTTGGAGCGCAAGCATTTCCTGAATGACTTGCTTTCCTTGCTCGATACGCCCAGTTGCTTCCAAGCATTCCGCTTCCAATATTGCTATTCTTCGCAACTGGTGGATATCTTTTTCATTATCTCTTGCTGCCTCTATATAATCCAGCGCATGCTTAGAACCTGCTTCTGTGTTTTGATTCGCATGCCATAATGTTAATTCCCATGCGGCAAGCCGTTTGAGCTGGGGATCATCTATCGTCTGATAGTAATGTACCAAATCAGCGTACGCTCTATCTGTAAATCCTAAATTATATAGTTGGTATTTAATTTGTTTCAGTTTTTTTCTTTGGGCCTGTTTCTTACCGAATAGAGCCTTTTTTATCTTTTGCTTTTGTTCAGCTGAAAACTTATCCGTCAAATTTTTTCTTTGCGTTTCACTTAGTACGGAGTATATAAACCAATCTACTGGGCCAAAGAATATTTTTTTTATCGTTTGTTTCATTTGTTCATCACCAAGCCGATCGCTTTATTTGTTCGCATTGGTTTGTTGCCTTTGTTTTCGCTTTTTATTTCTGCGGACGACAACTTTCTTATTCGTCTCCTTGCCAACTCCAAGTGATTCCCGATATGCAGCGACAGCTTCTTCCGCTGTCCCATCAAAACGAATCTGGCCTCGCTCCATCCAGATCCCTCTCGTACATACCTTTTCTACAAAGTTCATACTATGGGAAACGATGATAACGGCTTTTGCATGAGACATCATTTCTTGGATTCGTTCACTCGCTTTTTGCTGGAAGGCAATATCTCCCGTTGAGAGAGCCTCATCAACAATAAATATATCCGGTTTTAATGTTGCTGCAATGCTAAAGCCTAAACGGGATTTCATACCTGCTGAATATTGTTTAACTGGCTTATCAATCGCTTTTCCGATACCCGAGAATTCTACAATTTCATCAAATTTATCCTGTATTCTCTTCCGTGGGATACCGAGAAGCATAGCATTGAGGAAAACATTATCTCGCCCTGTGAGCTGGGCATTAAAGCCAGTTCCATAACCGAGGAGGGAAGACGTCTCTCCGTTAATCTCAATATCACCTTCATCTGGTTTTAAAATATTCGTTAACACTTTACATAGGGTAGATTTCCCTGCTCCATTATGACCGATGATCCCAACAACTTCGCCTTCTTTGATTTCGAAATCCAGATTTCGTAGGGCCCAAAACTCTCCTGTATTTAATTCAAAAGAAAGTCCAACATTTTTGGCACGGACGATTGTTTTATCCCTAACATCTGCCTCTGTTTTCTTCAGATTCAAACTGCGCTTCCTTCTCACTGGCGCTGGGACAGTTGCCCGGTAGCTTGCAACAACTTCTTTCGGGTCACCAATTTCTCGCACAACTCCATTATGAATCCACATCAGGCGATCACAGTTCCGCTCTGCATATCTTAGGCTGTGTGTGACAATGATAACCATTTTCGCATGTTTTACAAGTTCTTTCATCTTTTGCGCAGCTTTCCTGCTAAAGCGGGCATCACCCGTATTAAGCGCTTCGTCTAAAATGAGAACTTCTGGTTCTAAGTGTGCTGCAACACTAAAACCTAGTCTTGCACGCATTCCACTTGAATAGTACTTCATTGGTTGATTGATAAATGCTCCAATATCTGCAAACTCCTCGATATCAGCCATGTAACGGTCTATGACACTCTTATCAATACCGAGCATCATACCATTTAAGTAAATGTTTTCTAATCCTGTTAATTCTTTATTAAACCCCATGCCAAAAGAGAACAATGCTGTTACTTTTCCGTTCACATGCATTGTTCCTTTATCTTGCGCGAGGATTCCAGCAATTATTTTACTCAGCGTCGTTTTACCGGCACCGTTTGAACCGATAATTCCAAGGATTTCCCCTTGATAGCCTGTAAAGTCAATATCCTTTAATGGCCAGATTTTTTCTTTTTCCTTTTTTTCTTTCTTTTTGAACATGCTAAAGACACGCGATTTAATATCATCTTTATACGATTGATTATCGAAATAAACACCGATATCCTTCGACTTGATTATTTCTTCTCTTTGGTCCTTCGTTTGTTCTTGCATGCTTTTCCCTCATTTATCTCCTGACATTATAATGCTTTGATAATCTTATGTTCATTCTTACTGTAGTAATTCATCATGTAGATCACAACAATTGTTGCTATGACAAATAATCCGCCAAGCCCAATCCAGTTCGGCTGCTGGTGGTAAATTAAAATATCTCGGTAGCTTGTGACAAGAATGGCTACCGGGTTATATTCGACGAGTGGAATTAGCCAATCGGGAACCTTTTCGCTGCGGAGTAATCGAGCCCCTTCCCAAATAATTGGTGATGCGTAGAAAAATATTCTTGTGATATACGTCATCAAATTCTCAATATCTCGTACAAAAATCGTGATATAACCAAGGACAAGTCCAAGTGCAATATGAACAACTAATTGCAGTACAATCAGCACCGGTAAATATAGCATGAACCATGTTGGCTTGACACCATAGACTGCAAGAAATAGTGCAATCACAACGAGTCCAAACATAAAGTTAAATAACTGGGTCAATGTAAACGATATAGGAAATATAGCTTTCGGCAAGGCGACTTGATTCACAATTGAACTATATCTTAAAATAGATCTGGACGATGAGTTAATCGTTGTACTAATCCAGCGCCAGACAACTAATCCAACGACTAGGAATAGTGGATAGTCTTCCCCACCACGGTTTAAAACAATTACTACCAAAAAGTAATAAACTAGCACATTCAATAATGGATCAAGGAGCCACCAGAAATAGCCTAAATAACTATTCCTGTGCTCTGCTTTCAGACCTGACTTTACTAAATAGTAAAGCAAATCTTTTCTCTTCAGCATTTCTTGTATATACTTCTTCATTAATTTTGACACCGCCTACTATTCAAACGAAGCTTGCTTCAAGAACATTATCGCTTCGTTTTCCACTTAATCAAATCTCTAATGGACCTTACAATGTAATGAGCAAAGTACCAAATGCTTTTTGGTAAGCTCTGCTTTTCAATTTCTCGGAATACATACCAATTTCGTTTTGCTGCTTTCCATTTATTACTGGAAATTGAATTACCGACAAGCCGGTATTCAGCGAGAACTTCTGGCAGTCCATACGCTAAGAAGCCTCTTTTTGTAATATGCAGCCAGAATACGTAATCTTGTCTTGTCCGGATATTAACCATTCTCATATCACCTATTTTATCCATATCGAGCATTACTGTCAGACATCCAATAACACAACGCTTCATTAAATCATCATAATTCACTGATTCGGGAGTGTTACTGATTGCCTTCGTTCTCGTTCCATCTTCTTGCATGCGGACATAGGTAGTAAAGGAAAAAGCAATATCCTTTTCTTGCATAAATTGCAGTTGTTTCTCCAACTTTTCAGGAAGCCAGCGGTCATCACTGTCAAGAAATGCAATGTACTGGCCGGTTGCTTCATCCATCGCTTTATTTCGAGCGATAGCTGATCCACTATTCTTTTCGAGTGTTAAGAGCTTAATTCGTGGGTCATTGCTTTGATATTCTTTAACAATTTCTCTCGTATGATCCGTAGAACAATCATCAACGATAATCATTTCCCAGTTCGTATATGTCTGCTCTAATACAGAGGAAATCGTTTCTCCTATAAAGCGTTCTGAATTATACGCTGGTGTAATTACCGATATTAGTGGTTGTTGTTTCATTTATACATCGATTCCTTCTTGCTTCCTTGTGGCTTGTCCTAACAGTTTGTTATACCAAGCAATTAATTTCTTTTCTTCTGTTCCCCAATTCAATTCTTCTTGTACTGCGCGCTTACCATTTTCCCCCATTCGTCTTGCTTCCTCTGGGTTATCTTTCAGATACAAGATAGCATCTTTGATTGCTTCATCATCGTAAGGGTTCACAGCAATACCACATTCATACGTTTCCATGAATTCTTTCCAAACTGGAAAATCGGAACAAATAATTGGCAGTCCAGCGTTCATGTATTCAAAGAACTTTGTCAGTTCTTTTTTCATATAATGCTCTGTTGGCGGGAACAGCGCAATTCCTGCAAGCCAATTCGTATTCAAATAGCGGGCCTCGATTACTTCTTTTTCAATAAATTGATTGATCCCTTCTATGAATAGTCTATCTTTGTTGTCCCCTGCTGCCTGATACATCTTCTCAGCAATGCTGCTCGGACATTTCCCTACCACATGTACTTCGATGTCTTGATCAAGCAACGGAATTCTAGCATGTTCCATAGCTCCTCTTTCGAAAGTTACGTTTCCTGTATACAATAATTTATATTCTACCTGGCCTTCACGTTTACTGTTTAAAAATGAATCATTTATTGTTGGGTAATTTAAAATGCATACTCCGGCTGGATAGATATCTTTATAGTATTTTTCTGCCAAACACAAGGCTGCATCCCTGGCAAAAAAGCGCTCCATCCATTTATAAAAGCTGGCAAGAAGCTTTTTCACTGGCATGCTTGCATAATCTTTTTGCAAAATACTTGTACGATAATCTTCATGAATATCGTAAATAACGACATTATCTTTTCGTTTTAAAAGCCAACCGACAGGCAAGAGCTCTGGGTCATGAAAGTGGTACACATCCGCGTTTAAATATTTTGCTTTTTTATAAGCATCATAAACCCCTAAAGTCATTCGCTTAAGGCGGCTATTATATTTCTTTAATGGGATATGTCTGATTGGCTTATCTTGTATATCGTCGTTTTCATTCGATTGTGCAATCAGCGTAACATCAAATCCTGCTTTCTTCAGTGACTTACATTCTTTATGATAAATCCTCGGATCTGTAGGATGATGTACAGTTGTCAGATGTGCTACACGCTTTGGAGCAGTCATACTCCTTCAACTCCTCGTATTTACTCTTTCCTTCAATCTAGTGTTTCCAAAAACATTTTTTCGTATTGTCTTACTATCGTTTTCGCATGAAAAGTCTTCACGCGTTCTAAGCCTTTTTCAATGACAGTATTTCTTTCTGCATCTGTCCATGCTAATGCTTGTATTATTTTATCTGCTACATCCAGTTCATTACCGATTTCACACATCAGGCCAAATTTACCTTCATCTAATACTTCAACGGCACCTGGTTCTGCTTTTGTTGAAACGACCGGTACTCCTGCTGCCAGTGCTTCTGCAAGTACATGGCCAAATCCTTCTCGCTTTGAAGTTAGGCAAAATACATCCGCCTGTGAAAAATAAATATAAGGGTTTTCCTGAAATCCTAGGAAATGGATGACATCCTGTAAATTAAGCCTGCTTGCAAGTTCTTTTAATTCGGTTTCCCGTTCCCCTTCACCCAAGATAATCAGCCTTACGTTCATTTTATCACGTATCTTAGCAAAGGCTTTGATTAGTGTCTGCTGATCCTTGTCATCAACAAGTCTTCCAGCTGTAATGATTATCTTTTCGCTTCCATTAAATAGGGCTTTATGTTCTTCTTTTAATTTTCCCTTTTCGATACCTGTTTTGATTTTTTGTACATCAACTGGATTATAAATTACTTCAATTTTATTTTTATCTACCTTGTATCGGGAAATAATATTATTTCTCACACCTTGTGATAACGCAATTACACGGCTGGAAAATGTGTATAATAGACCATATAATCTTAATTTTAGATCCGCTTTGCGCGAGCCACCCAAGTAGGCAGCTTCTCTTACTATATTTTTTGCCCGTGTAAAAGAAAAAAGCCTGCCAAGAATCGCGACTGTATTATAATTCGGAATCGTGCTAAATACAATATCTGCTTTTTCCCGTCTGATTACTTTTGCTAACGGGAATATCGCTGAACGTAACTGTTTCGTATCTAACTTAATAAATTTAATATCTGAGTTTAAATACTTCTCATAATTCCCGTTATAGTTTAATGTTACAAGTATTGGGGTAAACTTCGACTGATCGATGTTATTCAATATATTTAATAATGTACGTGCAGCCCCTCCTGCACCCATTTGATAGATAAAAAATATAATTCTTTTCTTCTCCACTAAAGCTTCATCCTTATCTTTAGTATCTCATTGTAAAGCGAATTTACACTCTGGTAATTATACCATAGCAACACCAATTAATAAATTATCCCTGGTGGTTTGCTTGCTATAAAAACAGCTGATCGATACAGCAAGCCCACTCTATAGTTTAACATATTGTATATACCTATCAAATTTTTCAAGTTGTCCTGTTGCTTTTCTCTAATGTAAACTATCAAATTAATAGATGTCCGCAGCTACTATATAATAACTTGAATAATCAGCTTGCGTATTTGTGAAGTTGTGAACATTTCGTTAAAAAAGTTTGGGACAGCAGAATGTAACTCGCTGTCCCATTTGTCAAATATTTTTACCATCCTACAACAATCGATCCCCCATACGTTTCCTCAACGAATTGCTCCACTTCATCCGATTGATAAATATCAATGAACTGTTGAACGGCTGGATCGTCTTCGTTTTCTTTGCGTACTGCGATTAGGTTAACGAAAGTGGAATCTTGTTCAATGAAAATCGAGTCTTCTCCAGGTACAAGTCCTGCTTCCATTGCAAAGTTCGAGTTGATTGCTGCGATATCCACTTCGCCAAGCTGACGCGGAATTTGTGCAGAATCGAGCTCAATAAATTCATAGTTATGTTCATTTTCTGCGATATCATTGACAGTAGCGTTTACGCCAAGTCCTTCTTCTAGCGTGATTAAGCCAGCTTGTTCAAATAATAATAATGCACGTCCACTATTTGTCGGGTCACTTGGAAGACCAATACTTGCACCGTCTTCTAAATCAGCTATATCTGTAACTTTCTCAGAATAAATTCCCATTGGGAAAGTAATCGTATCGGCAACTTTTACTAAATCCAGGCCACGTTCTTCATTCATATGATCAAAAAATGGCTCCGTTTGGAAACTGTTGATATCGAGTTCCCCTTCCGATAGACTCACGTTCGGCATTACATAATCACTGAATGACACAATTTCAATCGTCAAGTCTTCCTCTTCCGCAAGCTCTTTCACTTTTTCTAAAACTTCTTCATGCGGTCCTGCTGTTACTCCAACAACGAGTTTTCCATCTTCGAGCAGTCCTTCCCCTTCATCCGAGCCGCCGCCACAAGCAGCGAATAGAATTAATACACTTGCAAGTATTGCTGTTAATAATGTCTTTTTCATTTATTTCCCCTCATTCTTTCATATTTTATTTTCGACATAGAAGATTGCTTTTTCTAACATGTCTTCTGTCACTTTTTCTTCCATTAAATGGATTGATTCTTGTGGAAGTGAAATCTTTTTAATGATCCTTCCTAGTAATTCCGTGTCCTTTACATCTACGGATAAATCTTTTAATGATGTTGGAAGTTCCCATTCTTTATAAAACTGCAGCAGTTTGTCGAGTTCTTCCTCTTTTCTTTCTATCGCAAGTTGGACTAACGTACCGTAAGCAACAATCGATCCGTGCAAGAAATCTTTGACACTAGGTGCCTCCGTTAAACCGTTATGAACCGAGTGGGCCCCGGCAATCCTGCCCGCTTTTTCACCGAAGCCACCGACCATGCCGCCTGTCATAATAATCGTTTCGATGACGCGGACAAGTGCGTCGGTAACTTCTTGCTTCGAAACCGATTCAAGTGCCGCTTTTCCGTCTTTTAATAAAATATCGCGGCATGCTCTTGCAGCGAACTGGGAAACTTGCAACCAAACTGGGAATTCTTGATTCTTGTAAAAACTGCGAACTAACGCGTCTGCTTCATAGTATTTTGCCAAAGTGTCACCGATTCCAGCCTTCAAAAATCGAATCGGTGAAGCTGCAATGATTGCTGGTTCAATCAGGACGAGCGTGTTCGCTACCGGGAACTCGGTATAGTGGGAATGAGTTCCGTCCGCTTCATAGAATACGCTAAGCGGTGTCCAGGCGGCACAGGTCGCTGCGATTGTCGGTATTAGAACCGACTTGATTCCAGCTTGGACGGCTGCTGCTTTTGCAATATCGAGTGCAGTCCCTCCGCCGATACCGATGACAGCATCCGCTTTTTCTTTTTCGCACATTGCTGCTAATTGTTCGCTCGTTTCTAATGTGCAAGGACCATCGACGAATGTTAATGCTTGGTGATCCAATTCTTCCGGAAGATAAGGTGATGTCGCTTGCCATGCCTTTCTGCCACTTACAATATGAATATTTTTTACACCTAAATCTGCCAGATGCGTCGGTAATTCTTTTAAAACACCGGAACCGGTCCGGTAATGGCCTGGTGCTCCTTTTACAATTGCTGTTGCCATCTAACGTGCTCCTTTTTTCGCCTACTTCGCTTAATCTTTCAAAATATGAATATTTCGCGCTGCCTTGACACTCGACGCTCCGGCAAGCGCAAGGGAGGATCTTGTCTGCTGCATAAAGTTTGTGAGTACTTTTTCAACACCGGCTTGTCCAGCGAGGGCTAGCCCATATGCGTAAGGTCTGCCGAGTAAAACCGCGTCGGCACCTAACGCAAGTGCTTTAACGACATCTGCTCCGCGGCGAATGCCACTATCGATTAAAATCGGGACTTCCCCTCCAACCTCTTCTACAACTGCTGGGAGCGCGTCAATGCTAGAGATGACACCATCTAACTGCCGACCGCCATGGTTGGAAACGATAATGCCATCGACCCCGTTTTCAATCGCGAGTCTTGCATCTGTCGGATGTAGGATTCCTTTTAATAAAACCGGGAGAGATGTGCGTTTCTTCAGTTCAGCAACATGCTTCCAGCTTAACTTCGGATGGTAAATGTTTTGCAAAATTTCTTCTACGACAGATGCCTCGTCGTCCTGCTTTAATGTGGATAGAAAGGCACTATCTGTAATATAATTCGCTTTTCCGTAGCCTGCTTTCAGCGGTGAGAATCGGTTCGTCATGTCCTCCTCGCGCCAGCCGAACATTGTTGTATCGATAGTAAGGACGATTGCTTGATAGCCTGCTTCTTCTGCACGCTTTACCATATTAAAGGAAATATTTTCGTTATTGGACCAGTACAACTGGAACCATTTTGGACTACCTTCTGAAACCTCTGCCACTTCCTCGATTGCGTAACTGGAAACCGTGCTTTGTATATAAGGTACATCCAATTTCGCAGCTGCTTTTGCAACCGCAAGTTCCGCTTCTTCATGCGTAGTTTTCAGCATTCCGATCGGAGCGAGCAAAAATGGGTGGCGATACGTATGACCAAATAGCTCAATACTTGTATCCACGTTGGAGACATCATTTAAATATTGGGGCAGAATAGAATATTTCTCGAATGAAGCGATGTTTTTCCGCAACGTCTCCTCCCCTCCGCCTCCAGAGCGGGTGTATCCAAATGCATTTTTCGACATTTTTCCTTTCGCTTTTGCCTCTAATTCTTCTACACGAAAAGGAAAAGTCTCCGTTGTTTCTAGGTTCGTAATGAATGCATCTTTCGTCTTTGTAGTCGTCAAGACTTCTACCTCCTAAAGTTGGCTTTCTTCCGTTTAATCCTTTTTCAAACGTGCAGCGATCCGGTTACCAAGGGACTGGATTCCTTGGACGAGGATGATTAAGATAAAGACCGTTGCATACATGACATCTACTTCATAACGCAAGTGTCCGAAACGATACGCAAGATCTCCGAGTCCTCCTGCACCGACTAGACCGGCCATTGCGGTCGCGCCGATCAAGCTGATTGTAACAATTGTTAAGCCTAAAACGATGGATGGGCGTGCTTCTCGAAGCATGACACTCCAGATGATTTTATGTGTTTTAATCCCCATTGCTTTATATGCTTCAATAATTCCGCTATCCACTTCGAGTAGAGAACTTTCCAGTAAGCGTGCAAGATATGGCGCGGTGTAAATAACGAGTGGAACGATAACACCTTGCACGCCAATCGTTGTGCCGACCAAGAATTTCGTAAATGGCAGAATAAAGAATAATAGAATAATAAACGGAATCGAGCGGACTATGTTTATAACGAGATTCAATAATTGATAGACGAATTTATTTTCCAATGATTGTCCCGGGCGTGTCAGTACAACAAGTATGCCTAAAGGCACCCCAATCAAAATCGCAAAAAATAAGGAAATGATGACCATTTGAAACGTTTCAATGATAGCTTGGCCAATAATAGGCAGCCATTGTTCGATAAAGTTTTCCATTTTATTTATTCACCCTCCACTTCTTCTGTCACGACCCCTTGATCGTTTAAGAACGTTAAGGAGGCATTGATTTGTTCCTGTTCACCAACAAGATGAATGATCAGATTTCCGACGATCCCGTTTTTCAATTCCATAATATTCGCCGTTAAAATATTCGGCTTCACTTTAAACTTCTCAATCACTTGTGCAAGTAAAGGCTCCCCGGCACTCTCTCCAATAAATGTTAGGCTTGTCACCGTACCATTTAGTTTCAATTGGTTGATGAGTGATGCGGATAATTTACGCTGGGAAATCGTATCTAAAAACTTCTTTGTCGTCTTATGACGGGGATCGGTGAACAATTCGATACTGGAGCGCTGTTCAACGATTTCTCCATTTTCTAGAACCGAAACGTCATCACAAATTTTCTGAATGACACTCATTTCGTGGGTAATGAGTAAGATGGTTATCCCCAGTTCTTCGTTAATCTTAAGGAGTAAATCAAGAATTGAATTCGTTGTTTCGGGGTCAAGGGCACTTGTCGCCTCGTCGCTCAGCAGGATTTCCGGTTCCTGTGATAATGCGCGTGCAATGGCGACCCGCTGCTTCTGTCCGCCAGATAATTGAGAAGGGTAGCTGTCCCCTCTGTCTGCTAAATCAACAATTTTCAAATATTTTTCTACACGTTCTTTCACTTCTGTTTTGTTAAGCCCTAGAAGTCTTAGTGGTGTTGCTACGTTCTCATAAACGGTTGCAGTCTTCATGAGATTGAAATGCTGGAAAATCATTCCGATCTTCTGTCTCATTTTCCGCAAATTTTCATTTGATAGGGCTGTTAGCTCTGTACCATTGATCGTTACCGTTCCACTGTTCGGCTTTTCTAGTAAATTGACGAGCCGGATCAAGGTACTTTTACCGGCACCACTGTAGCCAATGACACCGTGGATTTCACCTTTTTTTACATGAAGGTTAACATTGTTTACCGCTGTAACATCCCCATTTTTAGATGGGAATACCTTCGTGATGTTCTCTAATTTGATCATCTATCTACCTTTCCCTTCCAATTGTCTTTAGATTAAGAAATAGTTGGTATAAACAAAGGCGGAAGCGCCCTTGCAGGTTAAAAACGCGACGTCCTGTCGCAACACCTGCACTAGCACATCCTGTGCGTCGTAGCAACGTACAAACTGGAGCACTCCGGAATGAGATAAAGGAAACACGGCGAACGTAGAGAGCCGATGTTGACTTATCGATTGGAGGAGTGTGAAGTTTGGGACTGCGCACTGCTCGTCCCACCAAAAGATCTGCTAGTTGCTGGGCGCAGAGCGGACGTGGCTGGCCCTGGACACCTAAGTTATCACAACACTTTTACTTTATAGTTCCTTATACAATAAAAATAGCCTCTCTTTTCTAAAGAAAGAGAGGCTTTGTATGTATTCAGAGGTCCTCTCTTATCTTTCAAAACATCACGTTTTGCTGGAATTAGCACCTCTTTTATGGTTGACATAAAAAGGTTGCCGAGCTTCATCGGGCCAGTCCCTCAGCTACTCTTGATAAGAGATAAAACTATTTAATTATATTGATATAGACTACAGCAAAAGTTACGTGTCGTCAACTCTTATTTTAGTAATCTTTCAGACTAAGAGAAAAGTTTAAGTTTTTCAATCCGTTCGACTGCTTCTTCAAGACGGGCTTCATCAACTAGTAAACCGATCCGGATATAACCTTCCCCGTACGTCCCGAAGCCATTTCCGGCGGCGACAGCAACATCAGCCTTTTCCAGTAGCAAATCAGCAAATTGCTCACTTGTATACCCACTCGGAACCGGCAGCCATGCAAAGAACGAGCCACTAGGAGCTTCAACTTCCCAACCAATCCGTTTACATGCCGCGATTAATGCATTCCTGCGCCCTTCATACAGCTCGACTAATTCCTCCACACTTGATTGCTCTGCAGTTAAGGCAACAGCCGCCGCATGTTGGACTGCGGGGAACAGACTAACGAATAAATGATCTTGCAGGAGATTGATCGCTTCAATCATTTTCGCGTTCCCAACAGCAAAGCCTACTCGCCAACCGGCCATATTGTATGTTTTCGATAAGGTATAAAGCTCGATCCCGATATCTTTAGCGCCCTCTACCTCGAGGAAACTAACCGGTTTTTTCCCGTCAAAGCCTATTGCACCGTAAGCAATATCATGGACGATACCGATACCGTGCTCCTTGCCTAACTGTGCCGTCTCTTCGAAAAATTCTTTGGAAGCGATGGCTCCTGTAGGATTATTCGGATAATTTAAGTAAAGTAATTTCGCTTCTTCTAATTGTTTCGGCGTGAGCTTGTCATAGTCTGGTAAGAATGCATTTTCTCGAAGTAATGGCATTACTTCATGCCGAACATTCGCAAGCTTGACGCCAGATAGATAGTCCGGGTAGCCTGGATCTGGCAGTAACAGCATGTCGCCTTCGTTCATTAAGGCGAGGGGTAGTTCGACTAAGCCAATCTTCGTCCCAAATAAAACAGCTACTTCCGCTTCCGGGTCTAAATCGACATTGTATTCCCGCTTATAGAAATCGGCTGCTGCTCGTTTCAATTCCGCTGTGCCACGAAACGGCGAGTATTTATGTGAATTTGGGTCTGCGGCAGCTTCTTGCAAAGCTTGCACAATATGGGGTGGAGTTGGTTGATCCGGGTTCCCTTGCCCCAAATTAATGACATCGCGACCTTCTGCGTATGCTTTTGTCACTTTTTCTACGAGAGTTGCAAAAAATTGAACGGGCAACTCCTTTAGGCGATTCGAAAATTCCATTGACATAACCTCTTTATTTGTATATTTAATATAACTCTGGGACACGGCTTTCAAAGATTGGGACACTTTTTCTGACTTCAATTACCCTGTCCGGATTGATTGTGCCTCGTAATGTTTCTTCTTTATCTTCTGAACCTTTTACGAGAACATCTCCCCAAGGGTCTGCGATTAAAGAAGTTCCGGTGTATTTAACCTCATTCAGGGTGCCGACATTGTTTGCAGATACGACATACATTTGGTTTTCAATTGCGCGGGCTATTTGCAGGTTAACCCAATGATTGGTCCGCGGTTTCGGCCATTCGGCAGGGATAAATAATACTTGCGCCCCGTCTAACGCCAACTTGCGCGTGAGTTCTGGAAAACGCAGGTCATAGCAAATAATGACACCCATCCGAATCCCATCGAGTTCAAAAGTTTGCACTTTTTCCTTGCCACCAGTCAAGTATGCTGGTTCGTTCAACATCGGTACGAGGTGCATCTTGCTATATTCATAAACAAGGTTGCCGGCGCGGTCAAAAACAAGACTCGTATTATATAATTTGTCATCCACTTTATTCGCAATCGAGCCACCGACAATATTAATCTTGTATTCCTTCGCCAATTCACTTAAAAAAGATTTAGTAGGCTCTAATGCATCATCTGCAATTGTTTGGAGCTCTTCCAGCACATAGGATGTTGTCCACATTTCCGGCAATAGGATGATGTCTGGCTTATCATTCTTTACTTCTGATCCAACCCAATGCTTCACCTTTTCCCTGTTATCATGCGGGGAACCTGGTACAAGTTCCATTTGGTAAACAGCAACTTTCATCATATCCATCCCCTTTCAAATATATATCATATTAGCACACTTCCACCTATCATACATAAAAAACATGGACAGAATATCGTCCATGTTTCCGCTGGGACATTGGGGTTGGTGGGACATTGGGGTCAGAGCAAGTGTCCCAGTTATGAGCGGGACATCGGTGGGACATTGGGGTCAGAGCGAGTGTCCCAGTTATGAGCGGGACATCGGGGTCAGTGCAAGTGTCCCAGTTATGATTAAGATAGTATGGAACGCTTGGTTACGCTTGATCAGGTCGGCTTCATACCATTTGGTACGCAGTAAAATTTATTCTTTAACATTGCTGGCGATTTTTTGGATTTCTTCTTGTGATAGACCAGTTATTTCTTCGATGATATGAGGATCTAAGCCTTTTTTTATCGAGTTTTTAACCAGTATTTCTTCCATTTCCTTTTTACCTTGTTTTTTACCTTCCTCTTTACCTAGTTCTTTACCTTCCTCACGAAACATATCAGCCAGGCTCATAATAATTTTGCTCCCTTCTGGATAACTGTTCTTAATTTTTTCCGTAATTTCATCCGTATTTCCTCGTGTGACATTCGTCGCCGCGCTGAAAATATAGTACAGCATCGTCTCAAAGTATTCCATACCCGTCTGTTTATCATCCAACTCCTGCAAATAAGAAATACTTCTTTCAAGGATCCTAAGCAATTCTTGAACCGATTCCGCCTTACGAATATCGCGGAACATCGTAATTAAAATCCGGATACGAGCTTCACCCTTGATTTCTTCATCTGGAAAATTAGTGAAATCAAAAAGCAAAAATTTGTAGTTGGGAATAAATTGACGTATTTCCCGCGGCAAGTCATCATATTTTGCAATTGCCTTACGAAGCATATCGGAAGTATTCCAACTTGTGTTTCCGTGATACATAACTAAAGGAATAACGGGTGGCACAGTTTTTAAATTCTCTTTCCTCATCTTTGCGTCCCAAAATTCCGCCATGTACTTCAATATTTGAAAGGTAACGGTTCTGTCAGCATAACTTTTGTGTTCGAAAAGGAAATATACATAACCTTCTTTCCCGTCAATATCTGCGCTGAAAAGTAAATCAGAGTAACTTTCTTCTAGTTCTTTACTGATGAAGCTGTCCTTCTCAAGTTTCAATGTGTCCGTATTAAGAAACTTCATAACGCCAGGTGGTAAATAATGGTGTAAGAAACTTCTCGTCACTTTAATATGACTAAATGTTTCTTTAAAAAGCTTATCATGGGGACTTTCCACCTTTCTAAACTTCTGTTGGGGGTAATGGGAAGTTTCCTCATTGACCAATAATAAGTTCGCCAAATTCTTCACTTCCTCCGAGGATATAATGATGAGATTAATAATGTAGATTCTAAGCATATTATATCAATATTGTCCACGATAAACAATCGTAGGACAGAGGGTCAGGCAACTGCGCCAGTTGGTGAGCGGGACATCGGGGTCAGAGCAAGTGTCCCAGTTGGGACATTAGGGTCAGTGTACCTGTCCCATTTTTTCACAATTCGTTCCATTCCATTTCAAATAGAGGGCAATGATTTCAGGGAGGATTTCTATTTATTAGTTAAAATTCAGATTATTGGGGATTCAAACGGGAGGCAGTTCCAATTTTATATGATGGTAGTGCATTCGGGAAGATGGAGTTGTCAGAGCACTTTCTAGCGGCTGAATGTTATTGCAGGGCGGAGAGCGGGTGGATCAGTCCTTTTATAGCGAACGAACACGGCAAATGGAAGATAGAATGGCCTTCACTGTAAATGGTAGTTGTTCTAAGGCACAAGGTTTCCTTCACGACGAATTATCTCTTCTAGAAACATAGGAGCCCGCCCTTCCTCTATAAAATCTAACCTGGGACAATGCCTCTGACCTCTCTGTCCCACCAAACTGGAACAATGCCTCCGACCCCAATGTCCCACCAAGCTGGGACAAGTGCTCTGACCCCGATGTCCCGATTAAATAGTGATTGTTTTGGGGTGGGCGATTGTTTGGTATTTCTCCAGTTCGGTTGTGGATATGAGGATTTCTGGATAGTTTTGCATGAATTTCATTTCTTCAATCGTTTGGACGGTACCGACAATCGGCTGGA
The DNA here is from genome assembly GCF_009746545.1 of Oceanobacillus sp. AG. Classification (NCBI taxonomy): domain Bacteria; kingdom Bacillati; phylum Bacillota; class Bacilli; order Caryophanales; family Bacillaceae; genus Oceanobacillus; species Oceanobacillus sp. AG. The sequence goes on along the minus strand of NZ_WOWT01000002.1, from coordinate 154,025 downwards.
TGCCCATTCGTTTAAGAACAGCGAGATCGAGCTGTTGAACCGTTTGAAAATCGAACTTAAGCATATAATAAGATGCCATGAGTTCTTTCAGTAAGAAGAAATCATGAATTCCTGGATTTTCCCTAAGTAAGCCGAGTTTGATCTGCTTCGATAATATGCGCAGTCTAGCGAGTGAATGATGATTTTCCGAAATAATGAAAACATCTTCCATTGCTTGGTGCTGGCGGATGATATCATACACATTCTCCTCCAGACCGTAATAGAAACCGCTCTGTTTAATTTCGATGGCAGTTTTTATTTTGCCTTTTGTTAAATGGATGACTTCTGCGAGGGTGGGAATTCGTTCGTCATGATTGATCGGGAAAGCAAGCAATTCCGCATAGGTGAATTGATTGATTTCACCACGACCGCTCGTTACACGGTCGATGGTCGTATCACGCATGACGACGGGGATACCATCTTTCGTAAGATGCACCTCAAATTTTGTATGGGTAAAGTTCAAATCGATTGCTGCCTGAAAAGAAGACAATGTATTCTCGGGAAATTTTATTGGATAACCGCGCTCCGCAACAGCCTGTATTTTCATTAAATTCTCCTCTCGATTGGGCTACATATCGATTCTATGCATCATTACTTTTGATTATACCCAGGGAATGTTAATTTTGGATGAATTGGAGAATAAATGTTTGTAAATGGAGAAGAAAAACGGTATAAAATAAAAGGAGATTCTAGTAGAGGAGGAAGTGACGGTGTGGGATAGTAAAGTTACTTCATGGAAAAGTTATATTTTCCTGATTGCGAGCATCGTAACAAGTTTGTCCATGATCTTGCTTGGTCCGGTTGCGCAATCTACGAGTGAAACGGTGACAGATATCATCGCAGTTTTTATTATTGTTGGACTAATCGTGTCTATTGTGATGAGCATTGTTACGTTTGTCTCGAAGCGGGAAAAGAAATTGATTCCTAGTATAGCGCTCATTATCACGTTACTTAATATTGGTGTAATTATATATCTTGCGTGGTCTTAGGTGAATTTTGCATAAAGAAAGAGTGTATGTAGCCACACTAGGCTACATACACTCTTTTTTAATCGAAAACGAGTCGCATGAGTTCAGTTGTGATTTTCCCGGTGTCATAGCGTTCATAGATGTGTTGATACTCTGATAGCTGCCCACTCTTTTCCAGGTTTTTAATTTTTTCCACCGCCTCATCAACGCTTGAGACGATGAATTCATGTGGATAGATAAGATCTGCCCCTTCCCAATTGAACACAATCGGCGTTGCTCCGCTTGCCATTCCTTCCATTGGTGCAAGGTGAAATGCCTCGAGATCACTCGTGGAAAGAATGACTCCAATGTTTGTCAGCCATTCCGGGATATCGGAGCCAAATTGGGAAAAGACGACATTTTCTTTCCATGGTGCATTATTAATTTTTTCAAATACCCCTTCGAAATAGGTGATTTCCTTTTTCCTATCCTGCAGCCACGGAAAGTCTTGTGGCATTTTCCCTTTAATGTGGAGCTCGTAACGTTCGTCCTCTTGCCATAGTTTCTCAAAAATTTCGACTGCGCGGTCAATTCGCTTTAACTTCGGAATAATTCCAATGATTCCGAGATGAAATTTGGCATGCTCCTTCTTCGGGTGTTGGAACGCTCTTGTATCAACCATATTTGGGATTAACTTCAGCTTTTTGCGCGGTATCCGGTGAACTCGGTGGAATTCCTCGAGCATTTGCGGGCTGATCGTGATGACGCTCTTAACCTTTTTAAAGTCCACCTTTTTCAAAAACTTCGTCTGCAATTCCTGACGATGAACACGAATGAACAGCTTCTGACCTTGCTTTACATAATTTTGATAGAAAGCTGAGTTGCCGAGTCCCCACTCACAGAATATAATATCTGCTTTTTGCAATAGCTTCAGGCTTTTTTCTTTATTATGCTTTGTATGCCCCTTCCAGTTATCAAGCAATACTTTTTTCCCGGTCCGCGCACAACGCTCGATGAACGGGTAAAGAAATTTGAAATCATGACCGGCAAATAAAATTGTTTCTTGTTTGGCGTTAAATGATCTTAGTGCATCAAGCAATTGCTGTTCGTTTTTTTCGTAATCAAATTCCCTCGCTAAGACATAGCATTTTTTCGCTGCTGTGTAGTACATCTCCTCGTTCGCGAGTAGTTCTGGAAGGAGAGTTATTAAATCATCTGGTTGTTGGATGAATAATGGGTAATCCCTTCCAAGCAGATCGCTGAATTGCTCATTTTCCGGCAAGATAACCGGCTTTCCTGCTTTTGCATAGTGGAGGTAGGAACGGAAATCCGCTTCCAATACTACTGCAATATCAGTTTCTGTGTCTAAACTATAATAATCCGTTTCATTGTCCTTGTAACGCCAATCGAAGCTCGGAGTTTCACGTTTGATTGTTTCCATGATTTCCGTGAGCGTGTCGTCCGCTTCTGTAATTGAATTCGGGTAAACCTCTGTAATTCCGCGTCTGTTGACGATGACAGGAATCTGGGCTGAGACTTTCTCCTTCCACGGTGGAAGGTAGATTATTTTTTCCTGTAATGATTCGATGCGTCTTATATTTTCCTTTTGTTGCATCGAATCAGTAAGGATGAACGGATAAGCTTTCAGGCTGTCTTGCACCAGATTCGATTCGACTGGCAGAAATGGGATGACTCTTGCTGCCGGTAGTTTCGTAAGCTTATCCAATTCCTCAAGTGGTCCCATCCAAATTAGCGTATCGAATTTTTCGGTGATTTTTAAGTAAGTGATCGCTTTTTCATTCGTGTTGATGGCGGCTGATTTTTCTTCCATAAGTTTTTCCACTGCAAATAGTTTAACTTCTTGATTTTTAGAAATCGATGCCTTGATCACGTCATAGAGCTCGGTTGTTTCGGTCAGAACGTTGATTTTTATTCTTGTATCATTGGAAGTTATTTGCAAAAGTGAAAGAAATGCATCGTGATGGCCTGTATGCATGCTTTCAGCGATATAGATTAGAATATTTAATCGTTTCACATAACCTTCTCCTTTGGAATGAAAGCTTCCATCAAGCTGACGAGCGAATGATGATTATATTTTGTCGTTAAAAAGAATCTGGCAATAACAGGTTTGTTATTCGTAATGGAACGGTCAACAAAAGAAGTCATTCGGAAATAATACATCGTGTTGATGCAGTCTTCGATGTAAAAAGCGTCGTATTCCCTACTGCTGTCCACAACTCCAACGTACGTGCTTTTCGTCAGCTGGTCAAGCGCATAATTCTTAGCTGCAAAACTAGCGATATAAACCTGGATATTGTCCCGGGCAAGGAGAGCGTTCATTGCTTGCTCGAAGCAAGGGTACGGTGTAATGAATACGATCCAGTTAACACGACTCGCTGTCTGTTTTTCAATTGTGCGGATGACATTTTGGTACTCTTGTTCCGTACGTATTGAGAAAACAATTGTAGCGGACGGCAGCCTTGTCGCATGTTCAATATGGAGACTTTTCGTAATAAAATGCATGAAATCACGATAGTTATGCTTCCAATAAATCGTGCGGCTAATCGACCGGTAATCGTCCGCAGCTTGATCCGGATTGTTTTGATAGGCTTGGATCACTTGCTCGAGCTCTGATTCTGTTTCATAGATTCGGACTAAACTCTGGTAAATACTACCGTCCAAGGCAAGTTTTTCACAGATTACGAGATGTCCTTCTGCAAGCAGCTCCTCGATTTGTTTTTCCGTATTATTTGCAGCTTGGATGGTTTCAATGGTGATTGGCTGCTTGTTCGGTGGCTTTTGCTGTATTCGTTGCGCTTCTGTTTCCGTTTTGGATTCTGCGTTTGCTTCTGCTGTAGTCTCGCTTAGCACCGTTACTGAGGGATGTTTTTTAAAAACATCGATGGACGGTACACCGGTTGTGTACGGGATGAGATATACTGGTGTTTCTCCGGGTGCTTGTTTGTACATGTTAAAGACTACGGGATCGTGAGTCAGTACGAACTTGAAATCAGCAAGCCGCGTCAGTAGTTTGTCGCATGGTGCCTCAGTTTGTTTGTGCCAAAGAATCATCGGGATATCAGACGTCTGGCACCAAAGTATAAGCCTGCCGATTGGCGATGTCCGGTCTTGTATGTCGCCCCATTTAGCTTCATGCAGTTCGCCTGCTTCCATTAAAAGAAAATCAGGGACAGCTTTTGCGAGTGTTTTTCCCCAATTATGTGCGTACAAGCGGGTTACTTGAGTAACAGCATTTAGGCTTGTTACAGCACTTTGCGGCAGGGCGCCTGCGAATTTCAAATTATTCAAGTGACGAATAGAAGTCTTCTCTGTTCGCTCTACCGGTAAAAATGGTGACGTGAAAAGATTGTGTATCTCCATTTCTCCTTCCCCATTGATACGTATGGCTAAACGGGCAGCCTTTGTTGACGGGCTTGGAATAATTTGATGTAATTGATTTAACTGAATCGTATGTTTCTTCGTCTGCTGATTTTCTTCATCGTATTCAATTAGGTAGATCTGATAGTTGAGCGAGTTTGTCGTATGACCTTCGATGAAGATTGAGTTTTGGGAATGAAGGATGATTTTATTATGACGTTCTCCCAGCCTGGAATAACTGGAACTTGATTCCCAAAAGTTTACATATGCACTTTCTGTTGTTTTTGATTGTAGATGTATTGTATGATTTTCAATAGAAAGATTGATGAGTGACGGTTGATGGAACCAATTTTTACTGTCAAATAACTTGGTCGGAAGAAAATCGATGTGTATCGACTCTGGTTTCTTCAGTTTGTTTTTAATCTTTTCGATAAACAGCATCATAGCAATCCCTCACCTTATATATTGACTTAAATTATATCACGAAATGTGATTTAAATATATTTAATGAGAGGGAAAAGATAGGTATTTTTGAGGTTTTCACGAATTGAAAAGAGATGATTCAGAATGCTACTGGATCATCTCTTTTTATTTCGGGGTCCATTTTTATTACTTCATAAGTTCGATGGTGATTTTTTCTATGAGCGTGATTTCTCCCCTTCTTCTAGGGCATTTTTCATTACCATCAGTTTTTTTCCGTTTTTCCATTTATTCTTGTTCCGACACTACGGTAATTCTTCCTTCCTTTTCAGTTGGAATGTTATCACTGCCAAGGCGTACGAGTTGGTCTCTGAAATTTTCCCAATCCGATTGTCCAAGGTCCGTTACACGGCCTTCCGCATAGGCCTCTTCAAAAACAGTGAACCCGTCTCCGCCTTTTGCAGTGAATGCATTTGTAGCAATCGTGTAGGTTTCTTTATCTTCCACTTCCAGGAAACTGCCATCTGCTGTTTCATACTTGAGAGATATGACGCGGCTTCCAGCTGGCTCAGATGCGTCAAATTCAACTTTACCACCGGCGACATGCAGGAACCCGCCATTCTCGCTTGGGTAGTTACCTACACTTATTTCAAAGGCCTCCTTCAATTCAGCACCTGTTACATCCATGACTGCCAGTGTGTTACCAAATGGAAGAACTGCGATGACTTCCCCTACTGTAACTGGACCGGCATCGATTGGCGCTCGAATTCCGCCACCATTTTGCAATGCCATTATTACATTTTCATCATAAACCTTTGCAGCTTGCAGCATGCCATCGGTAATAACGTTTCCAAGAATCGTTTCGTTTTTACGTACACTTTCACCTGTTTCACTGCCTTTGTCCCCAGTTCGTGGGTTTGTTAGCGGTTCTTCTAAAGTTACACCAATTTCTTCCTGAGCAACTTCTTCTACTTGCTCTTTATATTTTTCAAGCAAGAGCGCTGCTTCCGGATCTTCTTCTTGTTCGCTGACTGGGATTAATTTACCTGTTTGTGTAACGACTACCCCATTTTCGTCAAATTCAACGTCAAGCAATCCAAGATTCGCATTGCCGTTCCCTGTCTGTACGATAATGGTGGGGTCTTTCGCTGCCCCAGATTCATCTGTATCCACGATGACTGGTTCCTCTAGTACGGTGTGGCTATGCCCACCAACGATGACATCGACGCCGTCAATCTGCTTTGCTAATTCTAAATCATTGTCCACTGCAGGGTTATCATCGAAACCGATATGAGTAATCGCAACAATTTTATTGACACCTTGATCTTCAAATGCTTGTACCGCTTTTTCCGCCTCTTCCAGATAATCTTCAAATTCGATATCTACTGGACTTGAAATACCGACTGTATCGACAGTTGTCAAGCCGAAGATTCCAACTTGTTCTCCTTCAACCTCTTTAATGATTCCATTGTAAATTTTCCCGTTGGCTGGATCAGAGGACAGGAGATCACTAAAAAGACCAGTGAATTTCTCATCCTTACTGAAATCGACATTACTGCTGACAAATGGGAACATCGCACCTTTTACAAAGTCAACAAGCGCTTGGTGACCTTCTGGTGATGAGCCAAGATCGAACTCATGGTTTCCGAATGTCATCGCATCATACTCCATATAATTCATGAATTCCAAGTCTGCTTGTCCAAGAAATTCATTAAAGTACAATGTACCTGTGAAAACATCTCCTGCATCAAGGAGTAATGCTTCGGGATTTTCGGCCCGCACATTATTTACAGCAGTTGCCCGTTTTGCGACTTCATCTAGATTAGCATGGGTGTCGTTCGTATGCATGATCGTTAAGTTGAAATTCTCTTCTTCTGGTTTCACGTATCCTTGCAATTGTTCGTAGATAGATGAGTTGACTGCACTTTGCCCACCGAAGATAGAAACTTCTTCTGGTTCGTTTTCTTCCAAATAAGTTGCAAGGGATGCTGGTAGCCGGTCATGAACCAGTGTTAATGCTGCGCCTTCTTTCGCTGTAAGCACTCCACCAGTGAGAGCATCGGCATAATCTTTACCAGATGCAACATAGACATTTTCTGGGTTTACATTAAATGCTTCAAGTAAGGCAATGTTTGTTTCATAACGGTCTTTTCCTCGAATTCTCTCTGGTCTTGGAAGCTCGTTTGCAACATCTTTAGATATAACATTTTCTCCACCAATGATAATTGTTTCGTTAACACCAAGTTTTTCCAACTCTACATTTGTTGCTTCAGGTAGACGGTCTGAAAGGCTTAGGAGAACTGGGATTCCTTCTTGCGCTGCAATACCAGCAATCGACAATGCATCCGCAAAAGACTGGCCGCTTGCGACTACTGCCTTTTCCGCTTTACCGTCAGTCAGTTCTGCTGCAATTTGAGCTGCGGTTTCATATCTTGTATCTCCAGCAATCCGGGTAACGTTGTATCCAGCTTTTTCGATTACCTCAGCCGCTTCGTCGCTTACTGCTGTTTTTCCTCCGAGAATATGTACTTCAGAGGCTCCTAAGCGCTCTAATTCTTCTAAAGTGTCATTTAGAAAAGAATCATTCGGTGTTAATAGAATCGGTGCATCCCAAGCATAAGCAAGTGGCACACCTGCAAGTGCATCAGCAAATTCCAAACCGTTTGCGATAATCACTTTTTCAGCTGAACCATCTGCCCAGCCTGCTTGGCTAATTTCAATGGAGGTGCGGTAACGATCAGCTCCGTAAATTCGTTCGATAATTTCTGCCTTATATTGGGCCTCGGCTCGGGGTTGCTCGGGTTGGATTGGGTCTGCGAGCACATTGAGTGACATTGTTCCCGAAGCAACGATTGCTGCTGCGGATAATCCTGCTACCATTTTTCTTTTAAAAGACATTATGCATTCTCCTCCTCAACTTTTTAACTCTACTATTACTATACGAAACGAGTGTTACATTTGATGGAAGGTTTTGTTAAAAACATTTAATATAATGCTATTATTATAGATTACAAAGTAAAAAAAGAGGCTTTATGAATTTATCCATAAGGGTCTCCCTTTTTGTATTGGAGTTTTATTTTATTATTTTGTTTAGATTTTTGACGATTAAATCACTGACTGCACCTGTTCCACCGATAATGGAGATTTCCTCGTGTTTATTTTTCTTGATGTAGTTGGGAACCACATCTGGCACACGGTGGGGCACGACGACAATCGCACTGTCGTTATTCGCTGTAAGAACTGCTCCTGATCGTGCATCAGCAAAGCCTGTTCCTGTTGCACCATAGAGATGTTTATTATTTACATTGAAGTGATCTGCATGGGAGATATTCGTTTTATAACGGTCGGTACCGTCGCTGCTAAAATAATTGCAATGAATGCTATTTGTTGTTTTCTTTTTGCAAGCTTAACTTCCTCCTTTTTTGTTGGAATATCACTCCGTTACGATTCCTTTAGCTCATATTATATATATGCAAGTAATTGGAACTATTAATTGGCAGGACTATTACATCGCGCGGCGAGTTTTTAACTATCATTTTTTTCTATTTAAAAAGGACAATTGAACATGTCAATTGTCCTGATAACCTTGCTTATCATTCTTTTTATTCGTTTTTACTTTTGGCTTTTTATATTTCCAGCGAATTTTCCTTAAACGGTCAACTACTGGACGCTTTCCTCCCATAACAATCCCTGCAAGTTCGGCAAAGATATGCAAGAAAAAAAATACGAAGACGCTGATAAGGAGAGCAAATTTTAGACTAGCTTCCGAAAACAAAATCGCAAGGCCGCCAAATACAGCGCTGAACAAATAGATGATTATTACAGTTTTCCGGTGACTGTAGCCGGCATTGATTAGCTGATAATGGATGTGCTTGTTATCAGCTGCCATGATGCTTTCCTTATTATAGGCACGGCGGATGATGGCGACGAGTGTGTCGAATATTGGTATAGCAAGTACGATGATTGGTACGATGAAACTAAAGAATGCGATGTTTTTAAATAGACCAAGCATCGAGACGACGGCAATCATAAAACCGAGAAAATTTGAGCCTGTGTCCCCCATATATATTTTCGCCGGGTAAAAGTTATGATAAAGGAATCCGAGGTTCGCACCGATCAGTACGATAGCAAGATAAGCTGCCATCACCTGAGCATCCGTGACAGCCATAATAAAGATACTGATTAAGGCAATCGTCGTTACACCGGTTGCGAGCCCGTCCAGTCCGTCAATGAGGTTAATGGCGTTCGTAATCCCAACAATCCAGAGGACGGTGATGAGAACGCTGAAAAAGCCAAGATCGATCATTCCGATACCGGGGATTGTAACCCGCTCGATAATAAGACCGGATGAGACGATAAAAGATGCGGCGATGAGTTGGCCGGTTAATTTTGCTACTGGTTTAATGCTGAAACGGTCGTCTAGTGCGCCAGTTATAATGATAGTGAGAGCTCCGGCGAATATTTCCGGCAGGTGCTCATGCTGAGGCTGTAAATATACCATACCAAGCAGTGCACCTAAAAATATGGCAATGCCCCCTAATCTGGGTTTGACTTCTTTATGGATTTTACGATAGTTCGGAAAGTCCACAGCTCCGACCTTCACGGCAAACTTCTTTACCGCGTAAGTAAGCAGGAAGCTCGAAAAAAGTGCTATCGTAAAAGCAATAGCTAGATCGACAAAGTTAAACATAATATTCTCCTAATTAACATATTCAACAAACAATTTACACGTATCGATTAAATTATAACGAAAGAAAGGTTGATTGGGCAAATTTAACCGTGAGGATACCGGGACATGGGGACGGAGGCGTTGTCCCGATTTGGAGCGGGACATGGGGTCAGAGCTCTTGTCCCGGTATATCACCCAGTTCAATTGAATTTTGAGTAATTTGGGGACTATTATTGGGGCAATCGCTTTGTTAGAATAAGGATGGGAGACAACGATTCATAAAAATAGGGGGATTTCTATGGGACTGTATATTTTTGTAATAGCAGCCGCTATTGCAGTATTTGGTATTTTAATGATGTATAAGAAAAATGTAGAACGACTCAAGGAAAATCCGAGTCAAGTTGCTGAAGTACATAAAAATTTCTTCATTAGTACGGCACTCATTGAAGCATTACCGATTGTTTTACTTATCCTAGGATTCGTCAATGTCGAACCGGTACCGGTCGATCAGATTTATCTACCTGTTATTATTGTTATTATGCTAATCGCGTTCTCGGTCTTCTTTGTCTTCTTGCAGCGAGCTGTAGGTACGGATGAGGACAGCAAACAGGTTGTAACTAGCTTTTCGATGATTGCGATCATGATGTCGAATGCCATTCCTATTATTGCGCTTGTGTTTTTATTTTTGTCGGTACAAGGATAATATGTGGAATAGATGGCTACACAAGGAGACACTCGTTCCGATGAGTGTCTTTTTTGTTCTGTGCGGGACAGATGCCCTGACCCCTGTGTCCCACTGAAGTTTGGGACAACAGCACTGAACCCAAAAAGGCATCCCCCCTGGGACAGTGCCTCTGACCCCAATGTCCCGCTCAAACTGGGACAGTTGCTCTGACCCTGTGTCCCGGTGTATGATTTGGATAGGTGTTTTTTTTGAGGGGGGGTGGTTTGGTGGTTGGTTCGGGTGATCGGGATAGTGTTGTGAAGGTTTGTATGATTGCTGGGAAGATTATGTTGATGAGCGGGGCGGAGACGCATCGGGTGGAGGATACGATGAATCGGATGGCGCATGCCTTTGGCGTCGAGAGTGCGCAGAGTCATGCTACACCTACTGGGATTAATTTCTCAGCTGGGATGACCGAAGTGAATAACTTTGTGCGGATTTTAAAGCGCCCGACTGATTTGCATAAAATAGCCGAAGTGAATAGTATTTCCCGGAAAATCATCGCCGGGGAATTAAGCCCGGAAAAGGCATACCGCAAACTGCTAAAAATTGAAGCGGCCCCTCCTGTTTATACGGTTTGGCTGCAGATTATAATTGCTGCGCTCGTGAGCGGCTGTTTTGTCATAATGTTTCAGGGGACCTGGACTGATTTCCTTCCAGCCTGTATTGCCGGTGGGCTTGGCTTTGCGGTAATGGCTGGGATGGACCGTCTTCTTGAAATCCGTTATTTGGCGGAGTTCTTCGGTGCTTTCGTCATTGGAATCAGTTCTTATCTGTTGATTCATTATGGATTTGCTTTGGAACTCGATAAAGTGATTATTGGAGCAGTGATGCCGCTCGTTCCTGGGCTCCATATTACGAATGCCATTCGCGATATGGTAGCGGGACATCTGCTTTCTGGAATATCTAAAGGTGTCGAAGCGACATTGACCGCGTTCTCGATCGGTGCTGGTGTGTCGCTGCTATTCGCTTTTGTCTAGGAGGGGGTTCTTTTGACGATACTTGCACAACTTATTACAAGCTTCATTGCATCAAGCGGATTCGGAATTTTATTCAGCGCCCCGAAAAGAGCCCTCATTCAATGCGGATTCGTTGGGATGTCCGGCTGGATGCTTTATTATTTTCTGACACCAGCGGTTATGAATAATGTTCCAGCGACGATTTTTGCAGCGATGCTTGTATCGGTGCTCAGTTATTTCTGTGCCCGCCTGTTTAAAGTGCCGATTATCATTTTCAATATTTCCGGAATCATCCCGCTCGTGCCAGGTGGGCTTGCATATAATGCGATGCGTCATTTTGTCGAAAATGATTATACGACAGCAATTGAGCTATCGGTTGAGGTTGCATTGCTTGCTGGTGGAATTGCGATTGGATTAATGTTTTCAGAGGTCATCCGGCAAGTTGTCGTGAAACTGTCGGTTCATAAATAAGATAAATAACTTCAGCTTGAAACAGTACACACTTCTGAATATTTTTTCTTTTAAACAATTCACTGACTTTCAGTTCGTATCTATTGCTAAATTTCTAAACTCCATTACAATAAAATAAAACTTCATTCTGCGGGGTTTACTTTTTAACCTAACGGAATGTTTAATAAAATAATCGAGCCGTTACTGGAAGGGCGGATCTCCCACTTTAAAGTTTGAAGTAGGAGTCTTACAGCCAGTTACACTGCGATAATTTTTATTCCAATAAAGTGAGGGAAGTTTGATGAGTGAACAAATAAAGCCAAAAGTTTTAATTACAATATTTGGAGCAACAGGTGACTTAGCTAAACGTAAGCTATACCCTTCCATATACCGCCTTTTGCGGAATAATACGATTAGTAAAGATTTTGCCGTAATTGGACTTGCACGTAGAGGATGGTCCAATGAGGTGTTCCGCGATAATGTAAAGGAATCGGTTGAACAAGCATTTGGTGAGTGCGAGGAGTTGGATGATTTCGCGTCACATTTCCACTATCAATCCTTTGATGTGACGGATAAGACAGCTTACGACCGCATGAAAGAATTAGTGGAACAGCTTGAATCACAATACGACACAGAAGGAAATCGGTTATTCTATTTGGCTATGGCGCCGGAATTTTTCGGACAGATTGCAAATAGCCTGCAGGAATACGGCTTGAAAGAAACGCCGGGCTGGACACGCTTGATTATTGAAAAGCCGTTCGGTCATGATTTGGATTCGGCAAAAGAGTTGAATAACCAAATTCGGGCAGCGTTTGATGAGGAGCAAATCTATCGGATTGACCATTATCTTGGAAAACAGATGGTACAAAACATTGAAGTTATCCGGTTTGCGAATGGAATTTTTGAACACTTGTGGAACAACCGATTTATTTCCAATATCCAAATTACGTCGAGTGAAACGCTCGGGGTGGAGGACAGGTCGCGCTATTACGATGATTCAGGGGCGATCCGGGATATGGTGCAGAACCATATGCTGCAAATGGTTGCGCTGCTTGCGATGGAACCGCCGATCAGTCTGACAACGGATGAAGTTCGTTCGGAGAAAATTAAAGTAATGCGTGCGCTTCGGGAACTTGACTTAGATCAGGTTCATGAGTATTATGTCCGCGGGCAGTATGGACACGGTGTTGTAAATGATAAAGAGGTCGCTGGTTATCGAAAAGAATCGGAGGATCTCATCTTTTCCAATACAGAGACGTTCGTGGCTGGGAAAATTTTAATCGATAATTACCGCTGGGCTGGGGTTCCGTTCTATATTCGAACTGGAAAACGAATGCCAGAAAAGCGGACGAAGATTGTCATTGAATTTAAAGATATCCCGATGAACCTGTATTTCAAGAGTGAGCGGGAACATCATCCGAACTTGCTTGTCATTAATATCCAGCCGGATGAAGGAATCGCCCTTTATCTGAATGCGAAAAAATCTGGTTCTGAGGCACTTGCGGAGCCGATTGAGCTTAGTTATAAACAAGGCGCGATGCCAGCAATAAACACGCCAGAAGCGTATGAAAAACTTCTATATGATTGCATGATTGGTGACGCGACAAACTTTACACATTGGGATGAAGTTGCGTTGTCCTGGCAATACATCGACCCGATCTTAAAAGTTTGGGAAGATGAACAGCCGAACTTCCCGAACTATGAATCCGGCTCGATGGGACCGAAAAAATCAGACGAACTCCTCAACCAAGACGGCAACCACTGGTGGGAAGTTTAGCTGGGACACGGGGTCAGAGACCTTGTCCCAGATTTAGCGGGACGCGGGGTCAGAGCTTTTGTCCCGCAACTATAAAAATGGGTCATTCAAGATGATTTCTTGAATGACCCATTTTTTTTATTATATATGCGATGACGATGGGACTCTTATTAAGTGGGACAATTACACTGACCCCAATGTCCCGCCATCTGCGTTCTATCTGGGACAGTTGCTCTGACCCCATGTCCCGCCGCGCTCATTATCTCTGGCGGGTGTCGTCTCTGTCGAGTTCTTTTTCTCTTTCTGTGTCGTCTCTTTCGATTATGTCTTCGTTGTCGTTGTTGTCGCCATTGTCGTCATTATTACCATTGGTTCCGTCGTCGATGTTACCTTGGTTGTCATCATTTTGGTCACGTGGTGTTTCGTCAATTGGTTCGTTATCATTATTGTCATTGTTGTCGTTATTTGTCGCACACCCTGTGATCAATGTAAGTGCTAATGCAAGTGAACCAATACGGAGAAGCCATTTATTCATCATCTGTGTATGCCTCCTTTTCCTTAAAGTAGTTGCTCGAATTTAGCATAACCACTTTACCCGAAAGTCATACATTATACACATAAAAGACGATATCACTCCTCCTAACACACTCACCTACTGAATCGCAAATGTAATCTCCGCTTCACAAGCTAGCTCACCATCGACGGTTGCCCGGCCTTTCCCTTTCCCGATTGGCCCTTTCATCCGTGTAATTTCCACTTCAAGCCGCAGTTGGTCTCCTGGTTTTACTTGACGTTTAAAACGACATTTATCCAGTCCTGCGAGGAAGCCGATTTTCCCTTTATTCTCTTCCTTATTCAGCACTGCAATTGCACCAACTTGGGCCATTGCCTCAACAATCAGCACGCCTGGCATGACCGGATATTCGGGAAAATGTCCTTGGAAAAACGGTTCATTGATTGTTACATTTTTAATGCCTACCACGCGTTTCGCTTCGTCCATCTCTACAATTTTATCGACTAATAAAAATGGATAACGGTGCGGGATAATTGCTTTAATTTCTTCCGTATTCATGTTTTAACCTCCTCTTTTCACCATGATAAAGCAGGGATATTTAAAATGATGCTTCCATATCCTTTTGCTTGCTAGTTTTGATTATATCAAGTTTGCATGTTTGACTCCAATCGAAAACGGAAAAAGAAAGGCAAGTGCATTTCTCAAAAATCAACCTTAGAAGTAGTTAGGAGGAAAACAATATGCTCTGGTCAATTATTGTTCTATTGCTCGTATTATGGCTATTAGGCTTTTCATTTGATGTTGGCGGCGGTCTTGTCCACATACTTTTAGTTATCGCCTTAATCGTGCTTATTTTCCGTTTAATAACTGGAAGACGAGTCGATTAACTTTTAATTAAAAATTGCAGCCTAACAAAAGCTAATACACTCACAAAAAGGACATAGGATTTCCACCTATGTCCTTTTTCATTTACCACAATATAACTTGTACGTGTGGCTCTTATACGAGAAGAAGTGCCACTTTATTCTTTTGTAACGATGTCGATGATATGTTGCCAGGTTTCCACCTTAAGTGCGTCTGTCGGGGTTCCGTCGCCAATGATTCCGTAACCGATCATAAGCCCTGCTACAAGGGCAAATACGGCGAGAATCGCAACAATAATAATGCGCAGCCAAATCGGGAAAATCCGTACTCTCGATTGCTTGTCCCGCTGTTCACTTCGCCTTTGCTGCTCTTTTGTTTCAGGACTTTTTGCCTTCGATTGTTTTTTCTCGGCGGCAAGTTCCGCTTTTTTTGCACGTTTATTTAGCTTTTTATCCTCTGCTTCGCTGGATTTTTCTTGTTTCTTTCCTATTCCAGCTAGTCTTAATTGCTTTGTTGACATCGTTTGTTCTCCTTAATCTTAACTTCTCAGTTGATTGATGAGTCCCATCATCTGATCGGTCGTTGAAATCGTCCGGGAATTAAACTGGTAGGCACGCTGAGCCACCATTAATTCTGACATCTGAGTTGCCAAATCAACATTCGCCTGCTCCAACATCCCACTTTCAACTAATAAATTGGTAACTCCGATTTGCTCCACAACTTCATCCATCACATAGCCCAACTCACCAGCATCAGGCAGACGGAAAAGATTGCCACCAGCTGCTTCCAGTAAATGTGGCCGCGTAATTTCGACAATGCCAATTGCACCAACTACCTGCAGCTCACCATTCCGTTCAACGACGATTTGCCCATTATCGCGAACCTCGATTCCCTCGAAGCCACTTGCAATTATAATTCGCTCACCATTTTGCCCAAGGACGGGTTCGCCATCGCCATTTGTCAGCATCACTGCATCCGCCCCTGCACTCGTCGGCTGTAAATAAAAACTTCCATCGCGTGTGTAATTCGTCTCGAGTGCTCCCGGTTCCCCCGTTTGAATCTGGAAAAAATGCCTTTCATTGCGAAGGGCAAGATCGAGTGCCCGGTTTGTCGTCTGTAGAGATCCGATAGAAAAATCATTATTAATTGCTCCAAGCTTTGCTCCAGACCCAACACGAATTCCTTCTGGCGTTAGTCGATTCACCGCATTTTCCGGGGTGTTTAGATTATTGATTTGCTGGGTTAAAAGGGAGGAAAATTCCGAGTTTCGTGTTTTATAGCCAGGTGTTTGGCTGTTCGCCATATTATGTCCAATCAAGTCCAATTTCTGTTGCAGCTGATTCATCGTCACAGCTGCCTGAATCATCGTCCGTGACATCTATAAACCTCCAATCTAAATCTTGTTTAACCGAGGCGGCCGATATCTGACACTGCTTTTCCTAAACTTTCATCATAAGCCCGTAACACGCGCTGATTCAGTTCAAACATCCGGTAAGCATTCAACTGGTCTGTCATCGTCGCCTGCGCGTCCACATTCGACTGCTCTAGAAAGCCTTGCAAAACAGTAAATTCAGCATCAGCCGGTACCGCAATTGATTCGCCGTCGTACAGGTTATCGCCTTCTTTTGTTAGTTCATTCACATCGTTTACGTAGGCTAGTCCTAGCGGAATCGTTTCCGTATCGGTCTGAAGCATTCCCGTATCCGTCACGGTAAAATCTCTGCCACCTGTCTCAATCGGTGTACCAGCGTTATTTAACACGTAATAGCCCTGATTCGTCACAAGAAAGCCGTTCCCGTCAATGGTGAAATTTCCGTTGCGAGTGAGGCGTTCTTCCCCTGCTTCATTTTGTACACGGAAAAAGATGCCACCTGTCTCGTCCGGTACTGCATCTTGCGTTATAGCAAGATCTGTTCCGATATTCGTCTCGCGGATGCCGCCCTGCGCAAAATTAGGTACGAATTCCTGGACATAGACTCCGGTATTAAGCGAACCGATTGTCTCACTTATTGGGAGATGCACGTTCCGATTCACCGGTAACTGTTTCTTCCCTTGGGCTTGAATCAGCATTTCAGGAAATGACCGGATTGTTGCTTGATCCGCCTTGTATCCTGGTGTATTTATATTTGCTAGATTATTCCCTAATGCTTCCTGATGACGCTGCTGGGTCATCATGCCACTTGCAGCAGTGTAGAATCCTCGTAACACGCGATTTCCTCCTTTTTAGCGTTCAGGATATTTTGAAAAATTATTGAATTACTAATAAAAATCTGTGGATTATGAACTGAAAGTTGCTAGCAATAACCTTTTCCGTACTGCACCTAGCACAAACAAGATGAATTCTCTTCTTAAGTAAGCTTCTTGCGACTTTGCAACGAATGTTTCTCTACCGTGAAAAACTACCTCGGAAGAACCGCTTCCCGTCCTGGGAGACACAGTTTCTACGTTGCGTTGCCGCGACTACTGCTATGTGCTGGTACAAACGCTCTTCGGTGGGACAAGTAAAAGCAGTCCCAAGCCCGCGAAACGATTCGCCCAACTTACTGTAAGGGTCGCTTAGCACCTTTCAATCTTATCCAATCTTTTTACCTTCGATCTTATCAATGTTTTCAAGCATGATTCCGGTTCCTTTAGCAACACAGCTCATTGGCTCTTCCGCCACAAATACAGGCACCTTCAGCTCTTCAGCAAGCAATTGGTCCATACCGTGGATGAGCGCCCCTCCGCCAGTGAGAATGACACCACGGTCGATGATGTCAGCAGATAGTTCCGGTGGAGTCTGCTCAAGAACCATTTTCGCAGCTTGTACAATTACATAAACATATTCACGAAGCGCTTCTTCAATCTCCTTGGAGTTTACCGTTATTGTTTGCGGAAGGCCACTCACCATGTCTCGACCACGAATCTCAAGGGATTCATCGCGTGAACCTTCAAAAACGGTTGCGACATTGATTTTAATTTCTTCGGCAGTCCGTTCACCGATTAGGAGCTTATATTTTTTCTTAATATACTGTAGAATTTCTGCATCAAAATTATCCCCTGCCATTTTAATGGACTCAGAGGTTACAATGCCACCCATAGAAAGAACGGCTACATCTGTCGTTCCTCCACCGATATCGACAACCATGTTTCCACTCGGCTGGTAAATTTCCATCCCAGCACCGATTGCTGCGACCTTGGGCTCTTCTTCCAGATACACTTTCTTTCCGCCTGACTTTTCCGCCGCTTCTTTAATCGCTTTCTGCTCGACTTTGGTAATGTTCGTCGGGCAGCAAATGAGCATGCGCGGTTTTGTAAACAGGCCTTTAACATTGATTTTATTAATAAAATGCTTTAACATCGCTTCAGTCACATCAAAATCAGCAATTACCCCATCTTTAAGCGGGCGGATTGCTTCTATATTTCCAGGTGTCCGACCAACCATGCGACGGGCTTCTTCTCCGACTTCCAGTACTCTTCCAGTATTTCGGTCCATCGCTACTACAGCTGGTTCATTCAACACAATTCCTTTTCCTTTTACATGAATCAAAACGTTGGCGGTTCCAAGGTCTATTCCAATATCTCTAGAAAACATTCTATCTAGGTCCTCCCAAATTAACTTGTCTTACATCGTGATTTAGACACAATGCTACTATTAACATATTTTATCACAGTTTGTCACATTTAACTTCTTTTATTGATAATTATTTTATGAAATTTTTGTTGTGCTTGACGGCAGATAGGGATGCGGGTTCATTCTGGGAAGTTCTGTAAAAAAATGGGCTACTAATCCCGGGAGGCGACTAGTAGCTTGGGGGTATTAATTCCGGGAGGGGTTTACCTTCAGGCGGCCTTCATTTTTATATTTCTGTCTCGTTGCTTCCCCGCCACGCAGGTGTCTGATTGCTTTATGATATTCCAGCACTTCTTTCACCTGTCCGGCAAGTTCGGGATTGATCTCAGGTAAACGTTCAGTTAAATCTTTATGGACAGTACTTTTGGAGACCCCGAATTCTTTGGCAATTTTCCGGACTGTCTTTCTCGTTTCAATCACATGCTGTCCAATACGGATTGCTCTTTCTTTGATGTAATCATGCACACCGTTCGCCTCCTAAGTTGATCGTTCTGAGGTGTCATCTCTTATCTCTTCAACCGGGGCTCATTATTTAATGCTGTCAACTGAACCGAAAAGTGAGTCTATGTAATTTGCATCATTGCGGGAACGGAAAAAGTCACTACTATGCTCCTTCACCTCAGCACTAAAATCTTGGTTGGTTTGTAACATTTTATTACAAGCACCAACCGAATATGAATAAATCTTTTTGGGACTAGGGGTCAGAGCATTTGTCCCAGTTTTTGAGACGGCTTGTGGGACAGTGGGGTCAGAGGCGATGTCCCAGTGGGACAAATGCCTCTGACCCCACTGTCCCACCACGCAAAAACACCTTGGCCTGAAATGCCAAGGTGTTTGCTTGTGTGTTTATTCTTCTGTGTCGTCTTCCGTTTCTTCTGGTTGTTCATCTTCAACTTCCAAGTCAGCGTCGGATTCATCTAGTTCAGCATCAGCGTCTTCATCCTGTTCATCCGCTTCCTCTGGCTGCTCGACTGCATCCGTTTCTTCTGTTGGTTCTGTTTCTTCCGCTTCTTCTGTTACACCTTCTGATTCGTCCGCATCCTCCGCTACATCCTCAGTTGATTCAGCTGAGTCCATGAGTTCATCAATGCTTGCAAGCGGTTGGTTCAGCAATGCTTCCGGGTTCACAGGTGTATCACCTTTTCGGACTTCGAAGTGAACATGGTTGCCATGCTCTGTTCCGAATTTATTTTTCCCGGCTGTACCAATTGCTTCTCCTTGTTTTACATTTGCATCTGCTTCAACCTTCACATCGCCAAGACTCGCATAATAGGTTTTCACATCGTCACCATGATCGATTACGACAACATTCCCTAAAAGCGGGTCCTCTTTCACTTCAGCGACTGTACCACTTAACGCAGCGACTACTTCAAAGCCTTCCCCATCTTCTGTTGTAATATCAATACCTGTGCTTTGATAATAACGATTGTTGTAATGGATTAGGGCATTTACCTTCTCTGATTCGTCTGCGTTATAGTCAAAAAATTTCGTTACAATCTGCGCTTCTTCACTGTTTTCGATCGGTAATTGTACGACTTCTTGTTGTTCCATGACAGGCTCTGCTTCCTCTTCATTTAGAACCGGGGAATACTCTTCGGACTGTTCCCGCTCCTCGACAATTTCCTGATCGTCTCCATTATTTTGGTACCAGACAACTGCTGAGATTAATAGAGCTGCTAGAACCAAATAAAGACTAGGGAAGAACCACTTTTTACGGAAAATGCGTGTCCAACTTTTTTTTGGACCGAATTTGTTTTCCTCATTCATCTTCATCACCTCAACAACCATTCTGTTCAGAAAATAGAAAATCTATACATCTGCAAGGAAATATTTTTCATAAACATGTATTATTTTGGTTGCTAAGGGGAAATTAAGCTGTTACTTGCCAATATTATCAGTAATCAAGGAAAAACCCTCGTCTATTTCGAGACGAGGGTCGGAGCTGCTTCATCAAGCGTACTTATATCTATTCCCTGATAGTAATGCTTCACGATATCTTCATAGTTCTTTCCTTCCTTCGCCATACTATCCGCACCGTACTGACTCATGCCGATGCCGTGACCATTTCCTTTCGTCGTGAAAATATAATGATCATTTGCTTGTTTAACGGAGAAATCCGTGGAACGGAGCTCAAGCTTATCGCGGATTTCCCTTCCTGTGAATGTGTTTTCATCCATTGTAAATTGACTGACGCGGCCACTGTCTGAGCGGGCAATCGTAATATGATCAGCCGCATCACTGGATAACGTAATACCAAGACGCTCTTCCAGTTCGGCTTTCGTAAATGTTTCCTGATTAACGAGCTTCGGGTTTTCTAAATCCCATGGGCTTGGCACGCTCCGTAGATAGGGCAGCTCTTTTTCCCAATAGTCCTCCGAGTTTTCCGTATAGCCATTACTCATCGAAAAGTAGGCAGGCATGATCGGAGCATCTTCATACGTTAAAATTTCTCCACGCGTCGATTCCACCGCAGCTTTGATTTTTTTAATATTGTCTTCATAGGCACTGCCCCATAGCTGCTTTAATTCGTCATTGTTCTTATATACCTGATCTTGCACGGTATCTGTAATATCGTAGGAATCCTCATCATTTGTGAGGAGATGGTTAACTGTATACGTCCGAGCTGCAATGGCTTGAGCCTTCAGTGCCTCCATTTCGAAGGTTACAGGCATTTCCGCAGCAACGACACCGACAATATAATTCTCCAGAGAAACATCTTCAACGACATCTGCTTTCGTTCGCATGACCGCGACGGATATGGATTCCTGTTGTTGTTCATTCATAATTGTAAAATCATCCGCCGGCTCTGTTGCTTCATTATTTTTGTTCTGTGGCAGCACGATCAGGCTCGGAATGGCAATAATAAGGATAAACAGGGAAGCAACCAGCAGGATGAGCGGCAGCCGGTAAGAGAGCTGGTGATGTTGGAAATAAGCAGAACCCTTACGTTTAATGAAAGGGGGTGGCTTTCGTTTCATTGTTTTAAACTTCGGCTTGCTGGATACTGATTTCAATTGTGTCTTTTTCTTGAGTAGTTTCTGGATATGGGCGTTTTTCTTCGGACTTTTCACAAATTCCCTCCTCGTCGCTGATTTGCCGTGAAGAGGAGTTTCACTTCCCCTTATGCACAGCCTAGTATTGCAATCTACTATTATATTTATACGAAAAAGTTAGAAATAGACCTGTGAATTGCAGTTTATAGGAAAAAATATAACGGTTTAAAGGCTATAAATACAAATAACCCCTACCAGAATTGTTTTTTCTGAAATAGGGGTGTTTAATTTTGTATCCGGGCGTCCGAACTGCCCGACGGTTTATTTTTTATAATAACTTTGCAATTGCTTCTTCGCTTAATTCGTTTGTTTCTGTAATTGTTTCAATTACATTGTTGAACTCATCAACACGGACAATGTCAGCACCTAATGCAGCAAGCTTTCCAACAATATTCACATAGCCGCGGTCAAGATGCTTTAATTGAGTGACGCGGGTATGTCCTTCTGCTACAAGACCAGCCAAAATAAGCGCAGCAGCAGCGCGTAGATCGGTTGCTGCAACTTCAGCACCTTGCAGATCATTTAGCCCTTCTACGATCACACTGCGACCTTCAATTTTGATTTTAGCGTTCATTCTTCTGAACTCTTCCACATGCATGAAGCGATTTTCAAAAACCGTCTCGGTGAGGACACTTGTGCCATTTGCTTTCAGCATCAAAGCCATCATCTGGGATTGCATATCGGTAGGGAATCCGGGATATGGAAGTGTTTTGACATCGGTTGATGTAAAGGTTTCCGGGCCGATCACACGGAGTCCTGTGCCTTCTTCTTCAATCGATACACCCATTTCTTCCATCTTGGAAATAACGGAACGGAGATGTTCGCTTTCCACATTTTCCACTAAAACATTTCCACCTGTAATTGCAGCTGCAGCCATGAAGGTTCCTGCTTCAATCCGGTCAGGAATAATCGTATGCGTTGTGCCGTAAAGCTTTTCCACTCCGTAAATACGGATGGTTTCTGTACCTGCTCCAACGATATCAGCACCCATTTTATTCAAATAATTGGCTAAATCAACTATTTCAGGTTCTTTCGCAGCATTTTCAATAATCGTCGTTCCTTCTGCAAGGGATGCTGCCATCATGATGTTCTCGGTTGCGCCAACACTTGGCATGTCGAGATAAATTTTTGCACCTTGAAGACGACCATCCACTCGTGCTTCAACGAACCCATTGCCGACATGAATGTCTGCTCCCATAGCTTCGAAGCCTTTCAGATGAAGGTCGATGGGACGGGATCCGATGGCACATCCACCTGGCATTGCGACGTTGGCATGGCCGTAGCGGGCAAGTAATGGTCCCAGAACAAGCACAGATGCGCGCATTTTTCGTACATATTCAAATGGGGCTTCTGTAAGTAATTCCTTGGAAGCATCAATTTCCACGGTATTCGTATTTGCATTAAATTCTACATCGGCATTTAGATTTCTCAGTACTTCATTAATTGTATAGACATCAGCTAAAACAGGTACGTCTGTTATGACACTCTTGCCTTCGCTGGCAATTAAGCTCGCAGCCAAAACTGGCAATACGGCATTTTTGGCACCCTCTACTTTTACTGTGCCGCGTAGTTGCTGTCCACCTCTTACGATGATTTTTTCCATATTTATAAATCTCCTTCAAATCCTTATTTCTAGATATTAGTATTCAGTAATTAGGATAGGTGTTCCTATCGTGTAGACAAGCTCTCCTGGTTCCTTCTCGGCTGTGGCAATTTGCACATTATAAGGTATACCTTCCAGAATGAATTTGTCATTCCATAGTGGTGTATACCCGTAAATCAACTTTTTAAGCTTGGACATTTCGTATGAATCATACTGTTCTTCTATATGTACCAGCTGTAGCGATTCTGTCAAATTCTCCATAATCGCCCTATTCCCTATTGTATCATCTTCTATCACTTCAATACAAGTAAATGATTTGACATTTGCGTGGAAAAGTTTATTCAGAAGATTTTTACGTGTCTCGTCATATTCCTGCTGGACTGATTCGTTCCATGAGTCTCCTTTTAGGACGGCAATTAGTTCTATTTGCCCTGGATTTTCCTTCGCTATAATCATTCGTTTTTGGGTTGTAATTAATGCCGGTTTATCGGCACTAACAAAGTTAAATATTATACTATTTTCATCTTCTGTTCTAGATACGAAATAACTATTTTTTTTATCATTCACAATTTGTTCAAAGTCAGTTGTGTGGATTGTTTCTTTCAGGGTTACTTCCCAGCCTGTTAGTGGTAATTGGTTCGTAGTTGTAATTTCTGTCAGCGTGTGTAGTGGGTCTATTTCTGTATGTGCAGGAGTTGATCCTGTCAGCGTTATAAAGGTTGCGATTAGAAAAGATATAATGAACTGTTGCATAGTCGTTACCCCTCTCCATTTGGTTATTTCCAGTATGGACAGAAGGCAGAAATTTATTCATAGATTGGTAGAATGAGAGATTGACTAAGATTCTGAAGTAAAGAGTGGAGAAATAAATCCGAACAAGTTATAAATGGAGCATTAAAGCTTGAAAATACTTCACTTTAGCCGTGGGCGACTGGCGAGCCGCAACGAACAGAGCATTCTGTCGCTTCTCACCTAGGCTTCCCATCTAAATCCCGATGAATAAGAAGCTCTCGTGCCGGTGCTGGTCACAGGACGTGACTGTACTTGCCGGACCAATGAAGTCTAAAGTCTAGCGTATATTCCCGGAGCTAATAAAGATAATTTGTTCGGATTTAATCCATATTAGTATATATGCTCCTCCCCTTCATTGAATAACCTTTCCATTCGTTAACGTTAAAACAGATAGATCAGATCCTGTGACCATTGTAAGATGTCGAGGACGAATCTGCTGACTCCTGTTCCAATCATGATGGCAAGGAAGAGTAGGAAAATCCTGCCATCTTGTGGATGACCTTTTCGAATAATCGGATCAAAATTCAACTTGAGCATGACTCTCCATGTGAGCCAAATGAAAAATATATGCGAAATCATTCCAATTAGCGCAAACTGTCCAATTGAAAACATAAAACGACCTCCCATAAGGAATATTATTGTCGATATTTCCCGGGAAATGATTTCCGGAAACCGGGACAGGGGGTCAGAGCGATTGTCCTACTTTTAGTGGGACAGATGCTCTGACCCCCTGTCCCAATGAAAAAAATCTCTTATAACCTGTGGTGTCATAAGAGATTTTGTTTTTTATTTTCCGCCTGCGCTGAGGCGATTCATTGCGCGTTTGAGTGCTAATTCAGCTCTCCGGAAGTCGGTATCGTCTTGTTTCGCTTGTAAGCGACGTTCTGCCCGTTCTTTCGCCTCTTTTGCGCGGGCGACGTCAATGTCGCTTGCTTTTTCGGCAGTTTGCGCTAAGATAGTTACTTTATCCGGTCGCACTTCCATGAAACCGCCACTTATTGCGACTTTATAGGTTTCGTCATTTTTCTTTAAACGAGCGACACCTATCGCTAATGGAGCTACTAAAGGGATATGACCTGGTAGAATACCTAATTCTCCATCTTCTGTCATACAGACGATCATTTCATAATCCTCTTCCAGAACTGTACCACTAGGAGTTACAACACTCACATTTAGTGTTTTCAGGATAAACCCCTCCTAATATTGGTAAGAAGCAAGTAGAAATTCCTCATCTCTACTCACTTCTTCCATTTTTTATTGTGATTGTTTTGCTTTTTCCACAACTTCTTCAATGCTTCCTACCAGACGGAATGCATCCTCTGGAAGATCGTCATATTTACCTTCTAGAATTTCTTTAAATCCTTTTACCGTTTCGCTTACAGGCACATATGAACCTGGCTGACCAGTGAACTGTTCAGCAACGTGGAAGTTTTGTGATAAGAAGAACTGAATACGACGTGCACGAGAAACCGTCAGTTTGTCCTCTTCACTCAACTCATCCATACCAAGAATTGCGATAATATCTTGTAGTTCACGATATTTCTGAAGTGTTTGTTGTACTTCCGTTGCTACGCGGTAATGCTCTTCCCCTACTACTTCCGGGTCAAGGGCACGAGATGTGGATGCTAGTGGATCCACCGCCGGGTAGATACCTTGCTCTGAAAGTTTACGGTCAAGGTTTGTTGTCGCGTCAAGGTGTGCGAATGTCGTTGCCGGAGCCGGGTCCGTGTAGTCATCCGCAGGTACGTAGATCGCTTGAATTGATGTTACGGAACCTTTTTGCGTTGATGTAATTCGTTCTTGTAACTGTCCCATTTCAGTCGCAAGCGTCGGCTGGTAACCTACCGCTGAAGGCATACGGCCTAATAGCGCGGAAACCTCGGAACCTGCTTGTGTGAAACGGAAAATGTTGTCGATGAACAGTAAAACGTCCTGGCCTTGTTCATCACGGAAATGTTCAGCCATTGTTAGACCCGTCAAAGCAACACGCATACGTGCTCCAGGCGGTTCGTTCATCTGACCGAATACCATTGCCGTTTTAGCAATAACTCCAGAGTCTTTCATTTCAAAGTAAAGGTCATTACCTTCACGTGTACGCTCTCCAACTCCGGCAAATACGGAAATACCACCGTGTTCTTGAGCGATGTTGTTGATTAGTTCCTGGATCAGTACGGTTTTACCTACACCCGCACCACCGAACAATCCAATTTTACCACCTTTAATATAAGGTGCGAGCAAGTCAACAACTTTAATTCCTGTTTCCAAGATTTCTGTTTCTGTTGACAGTTCTTCAAATTCAGGAGCATTTCGGTGAATTGGATCTAAACGAACGTCTGAAGCGAGTGGCTCGTCCAGGTCAATGTTTTCACCTAATACGTTAAATACTCTTCCTAATGTCACATCTCCTACTGGTACGGAGATTGGTCTGCCTAGGTCTGTAGCAGGCGCGCCGCGTTGAACGCCATCCGTGGATGACATTGCAATCGTACGGACACTGTTGTCACCAAGGTGAAGTGCAACTTCCAATGTAAGCTTGCTTTCCACTCCATTTACGTTGATATCTACTACAAGAGCGTTGTAAATATCAGGAAGTTGGCCGTCTTCGAACTTAACGTCGACAACAGGACCCATTATTTGTGTAACATGTCCCTTACTCATGGATTTCCCTCCTAACAATAATCTCCAATCTGCTATTCAAGTGCAGCCGCTCCACCAACAATTTCGGTGATTTCTTGCGTGATTGCTGCTTGACGTGCACGGTTATATGCAAGTGAAAGGTCATCGATCAATTCATTCGCATTATCAGTAGCGCTCTTCATTGCAGTCATACTTGCCGCATGTTCACTCGCTTTTGCGTCTAATAATGCACCGAAAATTAGACTCTCAGCATATTGTGGGAGCAATACATCTAAAATCTTCTGTTCATTTGGTTCATATTCGTATTCACTGTTCGCATTTCCTAGATCTGCGATATCTTCTATCGGTAGTAACTGCTTCTGTGTAACGACCTGTGAAATTGCACTGACATAATGGTTATGGAAAATGATTAATTCATCAATTTCTCCATCTGTGTACATTTGCACCGTCTCGGAAGCCAGTTCTCTAATTTCGGCATATTCCGGTTGATCTGCTACACCAAGGATACTTTTGGCAATTGGTAAATTACGTCTTCTACAATACTCAAAGCCTTTTGATCCCATGACGATGAGGGTATATTCAGATGGGTCGTTATGACGCTCTTCAATTGTCTTCATGAGGTCTCGCAAAACATGACTGTTATACGCTCCGACAAGTCCTTTATCTGATGTGATAATCAGGTAACCAGTCTTGTTTACCTTGCGTTTTGTCAGCATTGGGTGTGAGACATCAGTATGGCTGTTAGCAATACTGCCGACAACTTGCTGAATCTTGTCGCTATAAGGGACAAAACCTTTTGCGTTACGTTCTGCTCTTCCCATTTTAGAGGCAGATACCATTTCCATCGCACCAGTAATTTGCTTCGTCTTTTTTGTAGAGTCAATTCGTGCTTTCAAATCTCTAAGTGATGCCAAGCTATTTCACCACCCTTTCGCAGTGATATGGGAGAGGACCGGTATAAAAGAACACCGGACCTCGGGTTTTTTAATTAATTTTTACGCATTTGATGGTAAGAAAGTATTCTTAAACGCTGTTACAGCTCCATCCATCTTCTCTGCATCTGGAAGTTGTCCGGTTGTGCGGATTTCTTCTAGTAGTTCGCTCTCGTTTGTAGCGAGCCAGATATTCATTTCCTCTTCAAAGCGGACGATATCTTCCACTGGAATATCATCGAGGAAGCCTTTCGTAAGTGCGTAGATAATCATCACTTGATTTTCTACAGCGAGTGGCTTATGCAGCCCTTGTTTCAGTACTTCAACTGTTCGCTCCCCGCGGTTCAGCTTGGCTTGTGTTGCTGCGTCAAGGTCGGAACCGAACTGGGAGAAGGCCTCAAGCTCACGGAATGAAGCAAGGTCAAGACGTAATGTACCTGCAACTTTCTTCATCGCTTTAATTTGTGCATCTCCACCTACACGGGATACAGATAGACCTGGGTTAATCGCCGGACGTACGCCGGAGAAGAAGAGGTCGGACTGTAAGAAAATTTGTCCGTCTGTAATGGAGATTACGTTTGTTGGAATATATGCAGAAATATCTCCTGCTTGTGTTTCAACGAATGGCAGTGCGGTTAAAGATCCGCCGCCTTTTGCGTCACTCAGTTTTGCTGCACGCTCAAGTAGACGTGAGTGGAGGTAGAATACATCTCCTGGGAAAGCTTCACGTCCTGGCGGGCGGCGTAATAGCAAGGAAAGTTCACGATATGCTGTCGCTTGTTTTGATAAGTCATCATAAACGACGAGTACGTGTTTTCCGTTGTACATGAATTCTTCACCCATCGCTACACCTGCATATGGAGCAAGGTAGAGGGATGGCGCCGGGTCAGATGCACCAGCAGATACAACAATTGTATAGTCTAATGCGCCGTAACGGCGAAGGACTTCTACTGTAGAACGTACAGTGGATTCTTTTTGTCCGATTGCAACATAAATACAGATCATATCTTGATCTTTTTGGTTAATAATCGTGTCGATTGCTACGGTTGTTTTACCTGTCTGACGGTCACCGATGATTAATTCACGCTGTCCGCGTCCAATTGGTACAAGCGCGTCAATCGCTTTAATACCTGTCTGTAATGGTTCGAATACCGATTGACGGTCCATTACTCCTGGAGCAGCCGCTTCAATTGGACGAGTTTTCGTTGTGTTAATTGGGCCCTGACCATCAATCGGCTGACCTAATGTGTTGACAACGCGTCCCAGAAGCTCCTCTCCAACTGGTACTTGCATGATTCTTCCTGTACGGCGAACTTCATCGCCTTCTTTGATGTCTGTAAACTCACCAAGAATAACGATACCTACGTTACTTTCTTCAAGGTTCTGTGCGAGTCCCATGACTCCATTTTCAAATTCGAGTAGTTCTCCAGCCATTGCATTCTCAAGGCCGTGTGCACGTGCAATCCCGTCCCCGATTTCAATAACTGTTCCAACATCCGAAACTTCGATATCTGTTTCAAAGTTTTCGATTTGCTGTTTTATCAGCTTACTAATCTCTTCCGCATTAATGCTCATACCATTTCACCCCTATCATCATTTGTTTGCTACTGCAATTTTCCGCTCAATCCGGCGCAATTTCCCACTGACTGAACCGTCATAAATCGTGTTCCCGACGCGAATTTTAATGCCGCCAACAAGAGACGGATCAATGACATTCTCAAATTCGAGGGTCGTTTTACCGATTCGTTTGGCAAAAGATATCTTCAAATTATGTTTCTCATCAGCGGTCAGTTCGCGAACAGAATAAACAGTTGCAACTTCAATTCCTTTTGCGTCGTTCACCCGTTTAATGAACGTTTCAACAATGGATGGAATAAGCATTGTACGATGGCGTTGTACAAGGAGTTTTACTGTATTAACGACATCTGTATGTAAGCCTTTGAAGCTTTTTGTTACAAGCTGTTCTTTTTGTTCCCCATTCACTCTTGGATGCAATAGGAATGCGTTTAAATCTTCATTTGTTTGAAAGACGTCACGGACGACTTTTAAATCATCCACAAATTGGTCCAGTGTGGATTTTTCTAAAGCTAGTTGAAAAAGAGCATCTGCATAACGCTTGGCTACTACGACTTCACTCATCGCTCTTCTCCTACCTCTTTAATGTAGTCATTAATGAATTCCGCTTGGTCTTGTTCATTGATTTCTTTCTCAATTACTTTACTTGCCACTAACACAGATAGGGAAGCAACTTGTGCTTGAAGCGCTTGGATTGCCTGTTCTTTTTCATTTTGGATATCCGCTTGCGCCTGTTCTTTGATACGTTCAGCTTCCGCGCGTGCAGATTCAATGATGTCCTGCTCTTGTCTTACACCGGCAGTTTTTGCATCTTCAATAATTTTCTGTGCTTCCTGTCTTACGTTGTTAAGCTGGTCGGCTGCGTCTTTTGCGGCCTTTTCAGCTTCCGCGCGGCTTTTTTCTGCTGCATCGATTTCATTAGCAACATAGTTTTCCCGCTTTTCCATCATGTTCATGACTGGTCCCCACGCGAACTTTTTCAGTAATGCAAGTAGAATTAGGAAGAAGATTAATTGAACAAGCATATCGCCCACTCGTAATCCTCCTACAGCTGCACCTACAGACATAAAGTCGATGTATGAATGCACTGCTTTCACTCCTTTCACGGATCTTTCGGAAACGGCTTCCCGCTTCCATTTATACTACAATCAAGTGATTTTTCATTTCATAAAGTAAAACTTAATTTTAGGGGTGTTCTTTTCATCCCTAAAAATGTTAGTAAAACCAATCGGCCGTTACTGGACGCGAGGATATCCCACTTAGAACTTCCATTTTTCGTCCATTCTTGATATAGGTCCTGCCTCCAGTTACACCGCAATAAAGGAATGGCGAAGATTCCACAAATCGATCCTCGCCATTTTCAACTTATTTAAGAACGTGTTCTTACAAGAAAATAGCCATGAATGCGATAACCGCTGCGATGATTGGAATCGCCTCAACTAGTGCTACCCCAATAAACATTGTACCTTGTAGTGAACCTTTGAGTTCTGGCTGTCTTGCAATACCTTCCAGTGCCTTACTAACGATCATTCCGTTACCTAGACCCGCACCTAATGCTGCAAGTCCGATTGCGATTGCTGCTGCTAAAGCTTCCATTAAAAATTTCCTCCTTTTTTATCTTAAAGCTATTGTTTTTTTATTTAATGGTCTTCTACGCTCACTTTATGAGACATGTACACCATTGTTAACATAACGAATACGTATACCTGAATTGCACCAATGAATAGCTTGAAGCCCATCCAGGCAAGTGTTGGAACTGCTGATAGTACGAAACTAAGGATCCCGGAACCAATTCCAGTTGCAAATCCTGTAGCTGTTAATCCAATAAGTAGACTTAAGAGAATTTCACCTGCATAGAGGTTACCGAATAGACGGAGACCAAGTGTTAAGGTGTTGGTAAATTCCTCAATAATCTTAAACGGTAGCATCAAAGGAACTGGACTGACATAAGTCTTGAGATAATGTTTCGTCCCGCGTAGTTTGATTCCGTAATAGTGTGTTAACACAACAACCATGGTTGACAATGTTAAGGTTAGTGTTGCGTCAGCTGTTGGTGATTTCCACCAGAGGTCGTCCCCAATTGTAACAACGGTGACGAGTCCTGCAACGTTACTGAATAAAATGTAGAGCGCGAGTGTGAGACCGAGTGGCAAGAATTGTTTCCCTGTCTTCCAGTCCATCGTGTCGCTGATGATACCTCTTACAAATTCAATGGCCCACTCCATGACGTTCTGTTTTCCTGTCGGCTTCATTTGGAGGTTGCGACTTGCCCATACACAGACGATGAATACAAGTGTGGAAATTACTGCAATCATAAATACGTTTGCGAGGTTAAAGTCGAGCCAGGATATCCCAAAAACATCTTCAACTATTGGAGCTGTATGATCCAAAATTATCACCCCTTTACATCGATGGTTTTCGAACATTTGACTGTTTTTCTACGATAACAGTCAAATTGCGGTTGTGTGGATATTTTAGATACCCACCTTAAAACCTACATATTACAGCTGCAGGTAGTATGTAGTGCAGAATTCATCTTGACTTTTTGTTGATTACAAAACGAAACATTCCATCAAGACCGAGTATGATGTAAGAAAGCATCAAACCAATTACTACAGCAATAATATGAAAGTTTTCCTCAAAGCGAATTGCGATAAGCACACCTAATACTGCTGCCGCCATTCTAGAGAACGTTCCCAAACCTCCACGTGCCTCACCTGATTCTGCTACTCTATCACCAAGCTGCTTTGTCTTGTGCTGGAGCAGCCATAGGTTGTAGAAACTGATTGCTCCACCTAACAGGAGTCCATTAAGAATCCTTGTATAAGGAAGAAACCCAACTCCGAGCACTATAAGTGCCAGTAAATAGAGCATCCATTTACGTTGGCGCGTTATCATACTTTCAAATTCGTTCATTTGTATTCTACGCTCCTACTGTGAAACATTCGCAGGCAGGCAATGAACTTCCCACTTGCGAGGCGCAGTTCTTCTACCCGATAGCAGAAGGTGATGTACCTCCAGTTGCCAGAAACTTGCAAGAATCAGCGACCTATACTTATGTACTTATGAGTCTTGCTAAAAACCTCCAACAGAATCGTTTACTCTATTTGTATGTTTTTTAACAAAGTCAGACGAATTTTCGAATAAATAACGAATAATTATCGAAAAATGTCCATACTCACACTAAGATAGTGTACCTTACTGGAACGGTCATTGTCAATTAGAATCCATAGATAAATGACATTCATTTCGTAACACTTTTATCCATCAATTCATCACAGGTTAAACCTACCATACCACTTCTAATCCACCACTATTATAAAGGAAATCAAGCATCATAAATATGACGTTTCTGTGAACGGTTTTTCAAACATCCCGGATATTCGGTGGGACATTGGGGTCAGAGGCGTTGTCCCATTAGGGTGGGACATCGGGGTCAGAGGCGTTGTCCCATTAGAGTATTGCCTTCGACCCCAAGTCCTGTTTTTATTCGATGTGGAGAGGGATTTCTGTTGTTTCTATTCTTTCGTCTTTGTTGATAGCGGTGATGATACCGAGATAGTTGCCTGGTGTTAATTTGTAACTAGGGATTTCTCCTTCGTTCATTCCGACAGTCGGTTCTTCCAGTTCCAGTAAATTTCCACGGTAGGTTAAGGTGTCGGGATCATATAAATCAACTGACACGAGCTGCAATTCCTCTGTTGAATAAAGACTATAGCTGTATACATCTTCTCTAAATGGTTTCAGACTAAATTCTATCCCTGCAATTTTCGGCTGGTCGGCCGATTGGTTCACGAAAAGATATGGTAAATGATATGTCTTATTTTCCGTTTGTTCCTTTAATGTCAGGAAACCTTCGTGGACCCCTTCTTCCAGTTCCGTGCTTGTAATGTTCAGTTTGATTTTTATTTCTTCTGTCTCGTGCGGCGCGACGTCAAACGATAAGGGAAGCTCCCATTCGATGCCCCGTTCACTCTTTGGAATGTCAAAGGAAAAGGATTGGGTATCAGATGAGCGATTTTCGAGTTGTACGGTAAACTCCTCTGCTTCATGCCGTTCTGTAATTTTCCCTGCTTCAAGTGTTCCATTCTTTATAATAGTCGGAGTTTCGATTGCTTGTTCTGGTTGGATAAGGCCATGTCCTTGAATCGATGGTGCGTGAAAATCACCGTTCTCTGTCTGTAGCGGTACTGCTGTTGTTTCTAATGCATGATAAATCGTATCCACACCCCAGTCCGGGTGGGCTTCTTTTAGTAAAGCAACCGCACCCGCGACATATGGAGCTGCCATACTTGTTCCGCTCAAATGCTCATATCCTCCAGGAACGGTACTGTTGATTGCTGCTCCAGGTGCCGTTACATTCGGTTTGATCTGCCAATTGACAGTGACAGGTCCGCGGGAACTGAAGGCAGCAATTGTTGTATCGAGGGATTCATAAACGGTATCGAGATACGTTACATTCTGTTCGATAAGCCATTCCCCGTCCTCTTTTGTAATTCCAGCAACTGGGATTTCCACTGTCGCGTCTTCTTCATTTTCGATGCCTCCATGGAGTTCTCCAGGTTCGTTATTATAAATTAAAACAGCTGCTGCACCTTTTTCCTGCGCTTGCAGTGCAAGGTCTCGGAAGGTTACTTCCCCTCGCTCGAACAGGGCAATTTTCCCGTTAAGATTCGTGCTGTCTTCATCTGCGTTTACAATTTTATAATCCTTCGTGAGCTCCCAGGCCGGCGCTCCCTGCATTGCAGCTAGGGAGATTTTTTTATTATCCGGCGCGTGGTAAAGATATGGCACCTCAGTAGGTGCTTGAACTGCCCCTACAGCTAAAGCATTTTTTGCGGTCGCTGGACTCCCGACCGTCCAAGGCTCAGGTCCGCTATTTCCATTGGCAATGACGACGGGAATACCGAGCTCAACTGCCTTATCAACCGCAATACTCGTCGGATAGTCGGGACCATTGACTTCATTACCGAGGGAGAGATTGATGACATCCATCTTGTCTTTTACCGCTTGTTCAAGGGCGGCAAGCACATGGACTGTCGAGCCAAAACCACCCGGGCCCAGAGCACGATAAGCGTAGAGTGAGGCTTCAGGAGCTATTCCTTGCAACTCTCCGTTCGCCGCGATTATCCCTGCGACATGAGTTCCATGGCTCGTCGGCATCCCTTCTTCCGGTATTGTTTCCATCGGGTCTTCATCAAGATCAAAAACATCGTACCCGCCAGCAAAGTTACTTTTTAAATCGGGATGGGTGTAGTCAATCCCAGTATCGATTACTCCGACTTTGATATTTTTCCCAGTATAGTTTTGCCGGGCGTCTCGCGGCTCGGTTTTCGGTTGTCCCGATGAATGTAACGGATCGGCTTTGTACGTCTGGACGTCATGGATACCTGTTATGAATTCTGCTGTGTGCAGCCGCTCGAGTTGTTCTGGTTTTCCTTGTAGGGCGATACCATTAAATAAAGTCGAATAAGTTGCGACGACTTCAATAAATGGATGATAGTTTTTGATATAATCCGCGTGCGCTTCCACGTTCCCCTCCACTTCGATAATGACCGTTTCCACTTCCTCCGCATGAACGGCGGGAAAATAAACGAAGCTCGCGATCAGGAAAAAAATAAATCCTCTCATGTTGGCCGCTCCTTTTGTCATGATAGGGTTAGTTTTTAATAAAAGTGTAAATATATGTATGTTTTTTTGTGAGTGGGGGGTAAGTGTTTAGGGCAGAATTGCAACGTCTTATCATGCGAGGGAACGCAGGGATGCTCCGGTTCGAGGAATTACAGCTGGCCTCATCACTTGAAGGTACGAGAAAAACTCGAGTTCGAGCGATTACAAGCCCTCTCATCACATAAGGAAACGACAAATAAACGGATTCGAATGATTACAAGCCCTCTCATCACACAAGGAAACGACAAATAAACGGATTCGAATGATTACAAGCCCTCTCATCACACAAGGAAACGACAAACAACCGGATTCGAATGATTACAGGCATAAGCAGCCAAAGCCAAAGAAAAAAGTATGCAGTTCTTTACAAAAAAGACTGCATACTTCCTATTTATTTTGTACCGAATAAACGGTCACCAGCGTCACCAAGACCTGGTATAATATAGCCGTTCTCATCTAAACCATCATCGATTGCACCTAGATAAATATCAACGTCTGGATGGTCTTCTTTGATGACGTCCACACCTTCTGGAGCAGCAACTAGGCACATGAGTTTGATATTTTTTGCGCCGCGTTTTTTTAGTGAGTGGATGGCATCGTTTGCTGAACCACCTGTTGCTAGCATCGGGTCAATTACGATCAGTTCTCGATCTGAGATATCAGATGGAAGCTTAATGTAATATTCGACTGGCTTGAGCGTTTCTGGATCACGATATAGTCCGACATGTCCTACTTTTGCAGCTGGGATTAATTTGCGTACCCCTTCAACCATTCCAAGTCCGGCACGAAGGATTGGAATAAGGCCGATTTTTTTCCCAACGAGTTCTTTTGTTTTCGCAACTGTTACAGGGGTTTCTGTTTCCACGTCCATTAAAGGAAGATCTCTTGTGATTTCGAATGCCATTAACATGGCCACTTCATCAACTAGTTCACGGAATTCTTTGGTGCCTGTGTGTTTATCACGGATTTTCGTTAATTTATGTTGAATTAACGGATGATCTAATACGAATACTCTACTCAATTGCAGATCACTCCTTTAAAATTTTCATATCCCTAAAAGTATACGGAAAAACGACAAGATATTCAAGCAGGATTATATATTTTTGAAAAAATGTTGAACTACATTTTAGTGGTGACAACCCTCAGCTAATTACACGAAAAAAAGAGGCTGGGATAAATTCCAACCTCGATTATTCATTATTTCGCATATAATGGAAAGCGTGCGTTCAAATTGAGGACGCGTTGTTTTAATTCTTCAAGAACGTCTTTGTTCTTGTGGTTTTTAAGTGCAGTAACCATAATTTCTGCGACTTCTTTGATTTCCTCTTCTTTGAAGCCACGGGTCGTGACAGCTGCTGTTCCGATTCGGACACCGCTTGTAATGAACGGGCCTTCTGTATCGAATGGAATCGTGTTTTTATTCGTTGTAATTAATACACTGTCGAGCACTTCTTCTGCATCCTTACCAGTGAATCCAAGTGGCTTCACGTCAAGGAGCAAGAGGTGGTTATCTGTACCGCCGGAAACGATGCGGATGCCTGCTTTCGATAATTCTTCTGCAAAGACTGCAGCGTTTTTAACAACTTGCTTTGCGTATGTTTTAAAGTCATCAGATAATGCTTCTTTGAACGCAGTAGCTTTTGCAGCGATAACGTGCATGAG
Source organism: Oceanobacillus sp. AG (assembly GCF_009746545.1). Classification (NCBI taxonomy): domain Bacteria; kingdom Bacillati; phylum Bacillota; class Bacilli; order Caryophanales; family Bacillaceae; genus Oceanobacillus; species Oceanobacillus sp. AG. The sequence goes on along the minus strand of NZ_WOWT01000002.1, from coordinate 117,768 downwards.
TGGACCGCCTTGCATCCCAGGGAATACAGAGCTGTCGATTTTCTTCGCGAATTCTTGTTCACAAAGGATAACACCACCGCGTGGGCCGCGTAACGTTTTATGAGTTGTCGTCGTTACAAAATGGGCATGTGGTACCGGGTTTGGATGAACACCTGCCGCAACAAGGCCGGCGATATGAGCCATGTCGACCATCAAGTAAGCATCGACTGCATCCGCGATGTCACGGAATTTCTTAAAATCAATCGTCCGGGAATAAGCACTTGCACCAGCTACAATCAGCTTCGGTTTTACTTCTTTTGCTTTTGCTAAAACAGCATCATAATCGAGCTGTTCATTTTTTTCGTCTACCCCATACTCTTCAAAGTTATACAGTTTACCGCTGAAGTTAACGGGACTTCCGTGGGTAAGGTGCCCACCATGGTTTAAGTTCATTCCAAGTACAGTGTCCCCCGGCTGTAAAATAGCTGAATAAACAGCCATGTTCGCTTGGGCTCCAGAGTGTGGTTGTACGTTCGCATGATCCGCACCAAAAAGCTGTTTCACACGGTCACGCGCCAGATCTTCCGCCACATCAACGTATGTACAACCACCATAGTAACGTTTTCCCGGGTAACCTTCCGCATATTTATTCGTCAAGACAGATCCCATCGCTTCCATCACCGCCTCTGATACGAAGTTCTCGGAAGCAATCAGTTCGATGTTGTCTTGTTGACGTTTCTTTTCATCCTCAATTGCTTGATATAATTCCGGATCCGTTTGTTCTAATCCAGTTTGCTTCACTTGTTCCATTGTAGAGTCCCCCCTGTAAGTTGTTAAATATTATGAAAAGGACATATATCCTTCTATTTAATTGCTTCAAGTGTCTTGATAAACGGCTCGTTCGCCGCCAATTAATTTCGGTCTCGTCCGTGCGAGGCCAATCCGAGCTTCCCCGATATATTTCTTGCTGAAACGCAAAGGGACTACAACCGGTTTTAAATGCATGGCAATCATTGTTTCTCCAATATCCAACCCGGCGTGAGCTTTTGCCCCGAGTGATTCAACGACCACCGGTTCTTCCATATGCTTGTAGGCGAAAGAAGCCATCGAACCGCCAGCTTCCGGAACAGGAATGACTGTTACCTCATCAAGGCCGAAAGTTTTTGCTGCGTTTTGTTCGACAACGAGGGCACGGTTCAAATGTTCACAGCATTGGAAAGCAAGCTGGATATTCACTTCTTGCTTTAAACGGTTCAGTTCTCTGAAAATATGGGCGGCAATATCCTCTGTACCTGCTGTACCGATTTTCTTCCCTGCCACCTCGCTTGTGGAACAACCGATTACGAAAAGTTCATCTTCACGTAAATAATCAGTCGCAAGCCATTCATCGACGATTTTCTCCAAATCCACTTTTACTTGTTCGATTAACGTCACTTGGCTTCCCTCCATTAAACATTTTTTCAGAAAAATAACCATGCCTCTACTATACTACTTATTTGTCTTCATAGGAATGGATTTTTTCAATTCTTTTTGCATGACGGTCCCCTTGGAACTCGGTTTCAAGCCAAACTTTGGCAATTTCTCTTCCTAGAGATGGTCCGATAACGCGCTCCCCCATCGCAAGAACATTGGAGTTGTTATGTTCTCTCGTTGCCCGGGCACTGAATACGTCATGCACTAAAGCACAGCGGATTCCTTTTACTTTATTCGCAGCAATCGACATGCCAATTCCTGTTCCACAGATGAAAATTCCCCGGTCAAACTCTCCGTTTGCAATCCGTTCTGCTGCTGGGAGGGCGTAGTCTGGATAATCGACAGAGGTTGCACAACTCGCTCCAGCATCTTCGTACTCAATTCCCATTTCATCCATTAAATCCGCCACTTCATTCCTTAATGTTAAGCCTGCATGGTCGCCTGTTATTAAAACTTTCATGTTGTTTCTTCCTTTCCTTTTTTAAAGTTGGAATTGCTGTATTTGTTTTTTCAATTGATTCGCATGTTCTTCAATTTCTGTTGCGAGGCGGTCCACATCTTCAATGCTAGCCACCTGTTCTTGAATTGCCGCGTTCACTTCTTCCGCACCGGCTGAAGTTTCTTCCGCAATTGCTGCAACTTCCTGGGATTCACGGCTCGTATCTTGAATCGACTGTAATTGCTTATCAACAAGGCCGGAGATTGTTTCGATTTCGGACGCTACTTCCATGACTGAATTGGACATTTCTGCAAACGTCTCATTCGACTGTTTTCCATTCTTTGCTTCATTATTTGCAAAAACGACATTTTGATTAATATTTTCGACAACATTTTTCACGTCATCTTGGATGGAACCGATAAGCCGAGAGATTTGCTGAACAGCCCCGGCACTTTGGTCAGCGAGTTTCCGAATTTCTTCTGCGACAACCGCAAATCCCTGCCCGTGCTCTCCCGCCCTTGCTGCTTCAATAGAGGCATTTAACGCAAGGAGGTTCGTCTGTTCGGCGATTTCTCCAACCATCGAGATAATGGATTCCACTTGAATCGCATTTTGTTTTAAATTATTAACACTAGTTAACGACACTTGCTGTTCTTTTGCTATCTGGTCAATGCCTTGAACAAGATTGTTCACGACTTCCTTCGTCGCATTCAATGTATCAAGCATTTGATCGGATTTACCCTTTGACTCCCCTGCCCGGTCTTGAACTTTTAAGGCAAGATCGGACGCAATTTCGACAGATTCTGCTGTATTTTGAATCGCTACAGAGGAATCTTCAGCTCCATTTGAGATTTCCCCAATCGATGTACCGATCATTCGGGAATGAGTATGGGCAGTTGTTGATGCTTCTTTCATTTGTATAACTGCTTGATTCGTCTTGTCAAAGTTTTCATCAATATTTTGTACGATACTATTTAAATTCGTCAGCATGGTGTTGAATGAGAGGGCCAGACCACGTATTTCGTCATTCGATTTCGGGATTTCGACTGTCTGGTTCAAGTTTCCTTCCGCTGCAATCGTGGCAACTTTTTCCAGTTTTTCAATCGACTTGGTGATAAAGCTCGCGAAGAAGAAGGCTAGGATGCCCGACCACGTGATTCCAAGAATAAAGGTAATGATTGTGAACCATTCGAGACTGAACGGTATGTAATCCTGGAAAAAGTCATATAGGAAAAAAATAAAAACAAATGATGTGCTATATGTAATAATGGCTAATGAAACGGTGAATAAAACAAGCTTCTTACGGATACTGAATGAATATTTTCTCTCCATTTACTATTATTTCCCCTTTGCCGATTCTATTTTTTCTATTAGGCGGTCGATTTGCTCTTCTAATTCCGCACGAGTGGAACGGTATACGTGCAAGTCACCACCGTATGGATCGGAAATATCATACTCGTGACTTTCTTCATCTGCGTTACCTGTGTACTCTTTCAGTGTGTAAATTTTCGCTTCATATTCTGGATATTCCATAATAAGCAGCTGCTTATGCTGACTCGTCATTGTAAGGACAAGCTCTGCCCACCGGAGCAATTCTTCAGTGGCTGGTTGGGAACGGTGATCCAGTGTAATATTACACTCCTCCAGTGCTTTATAAGTATTGCCACTTGCACAGACTCCATCTACAGCAAAAACTCCTGCCGATTGAACCGCGACCTGTGGATATCGATCCCGTAAAATCGCTTCCGCCATCGGACTGCGGCACGTATTCCCTGTACAAACAAATAAAATATTCATCTCTTTTCCCCCCCAAGCAAGATAACACTGACTATCTACCTATAAATATACCACACTCTAGCACCCACGGACAGAAAAATCGGGACAGGGGGTCAGAGCATTTGTCCCATTTCGCGGGACAAATGCTCTGACCCCCTGTCCCTTTCAAGCGAGCAGGATGTATAGGCCAAATCCGAATAGGATGCTTCCGCCAAGGAGTTCACTGTATCTTCCTAGAAATCCTTGAACACGGCGCCCGATTAATAAGGCGATACAAGATAACAAGGCACTGGATGCACCGAATAATATAAGGGCAAGCGCAATATGGACCCCTGTAATCCCAAGACCAAAACCGACTGTGAAGCTATCCATGCTTACGGTAAAGCTAAGGATAATCAGACCAATTCCAGCTGGCTGGATGATGAGTTTTTTCTCTTCGGTAAAAGCGTTGAAAAACATCTGGGAACCGATGAAAACAAGTAACGCTCCCCCGATCAGGTGGGCATAACTTTCAAATGGCCCTGCTACCATTATTCCCATAAGAATTCCAATTAACGGCATGATGATATGAAATGCCCCAATGATTAAACTTATCCACAGAATGCGTTTTAATCGGATCTGCTGCATGCCGATCCCTAGGCAGACCGAAAAAGCGTCCAGTGCAAGAGCCTGGCCCATAAAAATGAGTGTGACAAATTCTCCTGTTGAAATGCCCAACAAAAATCCCCCCTTGGACATGCTTATACACTATATGCATGTCCAAGAGGGGATATGTGGAAAATTAACAAAGACGAAAACCGCGCCATACAGTAAGATTTGCTTTCGCGCGGCCGCCTAAAGATTGCGATTAATCGTCCCACCGAGGAATTTTTGTACGAGCGCGTTCAGTAGTCACAGCAATGCACAAACTGTACCTCCAGGATGGAAAGAAGTTCGATGTTGGTGCCTATATGTGCGTGATCTTAATCGATTTCCTTTTTACCTAAAGGGAGATTAAGGGGACGGGGACCTTTAGACCTATATCATGAAGTTGTAATTCATTTGAGTTTTGCTGGGTGCGGACGCCGTACCTGCAATTTTAGTTATCCACAATACTCTTACTTCTTATTATACCACCAGCGTTTAATAAAACGAAACTTCATTCAGTGGAAGTTCCGACGCACAGAACGCGTTAATGTCGATGTTGCGAGACGAATCGCTTTTTTCATCCAATTACTATAATTAAACTAAGGGATATAATCCGTCTTCGCTTTTTTCAAACGGTTCATGATTGCTTGTCCGATTCCCGATTCGGGAAAAACTTCAGAAACGATTATATCCACATCCGATCTTTTAACTTTCCGTAAGTTATCATACAGCTTGTTTGCAACATCTTCTAAGCTTGAGCCGAGGCTAAGTTTCAAATCTGCTTCGACAAGCTCGAGAATCGCATCACGCGCAAGAAGAGCAACCTTTTTTCCTTTCGCGGTTTCCTCAGCAATTACGTTTTGGATTTTCTCCGCACCTCCGCCCACAAGCCACAGGGGAACATCCGGTGAATAATGTTTATATTTCATCCCCGGGGAGGCAGGTTTATCCACAGTTTCATTCACGGGCTCGGCAACAGGAACAATTTGTTCAATTTGTTCTTTCGTAATGCCACCTGGGCGAAGAATCACAACATCGTGTTCCCTACAGGAAATGACAGTAGACTCCACACCCACCCCAGTCGGACCACCATCTACAATCCCCGATATCTTCCCGTTTAAGTCCTCATCCACATGGTCTGCAGTGGTCGGACTTGGCTTACCCGAAAGATTGGCACTCGGGGCAGCGACCGGGAAATTACATGCTTGAAGCAGCTCCAAGGCAACCGGATGATCAGGGATACGCACACCGATTGTGGATAGTCCAGCAGTCACATTCTCTGCACAAGCCCCATTACTTTCGAGCACGTATGTTAATGGACCGGGAGAAAAAGCAGTAATTAAGTCATCCACATATTCGGGGAGGTTATCCACAAGTTGTTGCAATTGTTCAACATTTGCGACATGGGCGATAAGCGGATTATCTTGAGGTCTCCCCTTCGCTTCAAATATTTTCGCGACGGCTGACTTGTTCGTTGCATCAGCTCCAAGACCATACACCGTCTCAGTCGGAAAAGCAACGGTCTCTCCAACCTTTAGGAGGGCAGCTGCCTCGCTAATGAATTGTTTATTTATCGTCGTTCCTCGTTGTATGTTCCATCGTTTCGTTTCCATTCATTAAATCCTCGTTTCTCTTTCGTTAACCTTCGCTACTATGTTACCAGTTTAGTTGATATTTTTATATTGTGCAATCCACTGATTTATCCACAAAAAATCCTGCGGCAATTTATCCACAGGACTTTATTCAAAATAAGTGGGCATATAAACATTTTTGAAATTTATAAGTAAATTATCAACAAGTTATTCACAGGAAAATGTGGAAAATAAAATAGCTGTTTACGAAACGTGATAACTCCACCAACACCCTGATGTTACTGACTTCTCGGGGATATTTTGTTTATTTTTTTCCTGTTGGAAGTCAAGCGACTCAAGCAGGATATCCACAACCGGTTGGTGACTGTGGACATATACAATTTTTGCCTCTTGTTTACGGGCAATCTGCAGAATCGTTTCCAGCAAGACAGGTAACTTCGCGGCATGTGACTGGGTAATATAGAGCTGCTTCAACCAACATCCACCAGAATCCAATTCATCAAGAATAAAACTCGCCTCAATCCGCCCTCCAATTTCTACTACAAATCCCTTATCAAAGAGTAACGGTTTATCGATACGGTCATTTCTCGTCAAGAAATCATCAAGCTGCTCATAGGTCGCGTGTTTTACGGGCATTACTTTCATTTCGATTCACCTCTACTAGATTTGATTGTTCCCTTTCTGACATGTTATGCAAATCGAAGAAAACTATGACCAACCAAGCCATTCAAAAAGGAAAAATTTAATCTCGGTTTCCTCTTCTTCCTCTAGTTCTTGGTCTAACTCGCCATCTTTCGCTTCTACCGTTGTTCCGAATGAGAAATCAAGAAAGCAAAGGGGCGGGAATAACACACACCACCAGTTGGAGCCATCACCTTCACCAAGTGTAATTAAAATCGCTTCATACTCACCTGCCGGGTACAGATAGTCCCCATACAACTTCATTGGAAACGTAATATTCTTGCCGTAATCTACTGTGTATTCCCTATTTTCATCCGACTCTTGCAAAACTTCTCCGACAAGCTGGTCAATTTCAGGCAGACGCTCCTGAATGAGTTCGCGTGCTTCCTCAATATCTGTAATATCCGCCACCCATCTGCTTACTACTTTATTAACTTCATCTCTTACCTCACGCTTGATTTGCTGGTCCTTTTCCTCATCACTGTTTGCTAAAATCCGCAGGCGAATCGCTTCGTCAGGAATGACCTGGTAATCTAGATTTTCTGTTTGTTCATCGGGAGTCCATCCCGCAAGACTTGTCCACATAAAAGCTATAATAAAAATAAAGAATACTAGTTTTTTCATTTTCGGTACTCCTTTTTCAACTGAATTATCCACAGTATGACCAAAGAAACGAAAATTTAAACTAGTATTCTAGTAAAAAGTTATTTGTCACGTATTAACGGTCTGTAATACCTGATTCTGTTCAACTAAACATTCAGTGGGCGAGGTAAGGATACACCCACTGAATGAGTTTCACTTTAGCAGATTTTTACGAGAACGATACGATCTTTTCCGTTGATATCTTGAATGATTTCCACATTGCTGTCAGGGAAACTTTCCTCTACAAGTTGTTTCACTGCTTCTCCTTGCATATGCCCGATTTCAAAGGCAATCAAGCCGTTTCGATTGATAAGCTCCGTTGCTTGTTTCACGATTTTTTTATATGCAGCAAGTCCGTCGTCTGCTGCAAAAAGGGCAAGATCGGGATCGAAGTTTTTCACCGTGTCATGAAGTTCCCCCCGTTCCGCTTCAGCAATATAAGGCGGATTTGAAACGAGGATATCCACAGGTAGTTGTCTTTCCGTGAGTGGTTGTAAAAAATCACCTTCAAAAAAAGTAACATCAGCTCCAAGCCTCGCTGCATTCGCCCGCGCGACGTGGAGTGCTGCCTCGGAAATATCGGTTGCGAAAACGTCTGCTTCAGGGAGTTCCAAGGCCAGTGTAATCGCAATAATTCCGCTACCCGTACCTACATCAACGATTCTCACCTTTTGATTTCCCCTCAAGTATACGGCTGCAATCGTATGCTGCACGAGTTCTTCCGTTTCCGGGCGGGGAATGAGGACTGATTCATTCACCTGAAAACGCCGGCCGTAAAATTCCTCATAACCGGTAAGATGCTGTAATGGGATACCCGTGTTTACATGCTTTTCCAGATCCGTTTGAAAAGCATGATACACTTCTTCCGGAATCGTCTCACGCATATTTAGGAAAAACGCTGATCGCGAGAGGCCGAGATGATGTTGGAGGAGTAACTCGGCAAAACGAGGTTCTCGGTTATTTGCTTCTAAAAAAAGAGAAGCCCGTTTCAGGACTTCATATTGTTTTAACGTCATTTTATTCACCAATTTGCTCTAATTTCGCTGTCTGTTCTTCTAAAACTAGGGCCTCAATAAATTCATCTAGTTTCCCGTCAAGAATTTGATCGAGCTTTTGGATAGTAAGCCCGATACGATGATCCGTTACACGGTTCTGCGGGAAATTATATGTGCGGATACGTTCGGAACGGTCACCTGTACCAACCGCAGACTTACGCGTTTCATCATATTCTGCTTGAGCTTCCTGCTGGTATTTATCATAAATTCTTGCGCGCAGAACTTTCATTGCTTTTTCTTTGTTTTTAATTTGTGATTTCTCATCTTGGATGGAGACGACAATTCCTGTTGGTTCGTGGGTCAAACGAACGGCTGACATTGTCGTGTTAACACTTTGTCCTCCAGGTCCGCTCGAGGCAAAGGTATCAACACGTATATCTTTTTCATGGATATCTATTTCCACTTCCTCCGCTTCCGGAAGTACTGCAACGGTTGCGGTCGATGTATGGATACGTCCGCCAGATTCTGTTTCTGGTACACGCTGCACACGGTGGGCACCGTTTTCGTACTTCAAGCGAGAATATACATCTTTTCCATTAATCATGAAGATAATCTCTTTATAGCCGCCGACACCTGTCGTGTTTGCTTCCATCACATCTGTTTTCCAGCCCTTTTCTTCGGCATAACGGGAATACATCCGGTATAAATCACCAGCAAAGAGCGCTGCTTCGTCTCCTCCTGCCGCACCGCGGATTTCCACGATAACGTTTTTACCATCGTTCGGGTCTTTTGGCAATAGAAGGACTTTCATATTGTCTTCTAATGTCTCGAGTTGTTCTTCAAGTTCACTGATTTCCATTTTTACCATTTCTTCCATATCACCGTCGAGCTCATCCTCGAGCATTTCTTTCGCATCGGAAAGCTCAGTCGATAAACCTTTATATTCGCGGTATGCTTGAACAACATCTTCCAAATCAGATTGTTCTTTTCCGTACTCGCGTAATTTATTCGGATCACTCGACACTTCCGGGTCACTTAATAATTCATTCAATTTATTATAACGATCTTCCAACGCTTGTAAGCGATCTAACATCACGAACACCTCTTTTTGAATTAACACTCTAATTATAGTATAGCCGCTACAGTTGGTCAAAATTTTTTTAAGATGCGGAGGTGGTAAACACCCGAGGTAAGTCGTTGATTGAGTTATACTGCTTATAAATGACCGGAAAGTTGAATCAGCTCGTTTTTCCAGCGATTATAAGCTGGAGTAAGTGGGTGGCATTCTTGTTTGAGAGGTTGGAGCACTTGTAATCAATCGAAGTAGTGGGCCCGGTACGTTTTTTCGAACGATTAGGGCCCATAATAAGCCGAAGACGTCAGTTGCCCGCCTGTTCGAGCGGTTAGAGCACCTAAAGCAATCGAAGTAATGCTCTACCGACTCGTTCGAAAGTTTAAAACTTCTCTACTAAACTCCAATCGATTAAAAATGCTCTATTTTGTGCTGTTTGTTAACTTGTTAACGAAACCTATTCTACTAGGTTTGTTCGGTACTTCATGATGATGTCTGCATCTTGGTTCATAGGATTCAGAGGCACCGACGAGAATGACCGGATCATCGTAGGAGGCTGGTTTTCCGTTGATTAATCGTTGCGTGCGCGTTGCAGGTGATCCACAAATCGGGCAAATTGCATTAAGTTTCGTTACGTATTCACTCATCGCCATTAATCTTGGCATCGGCCCGAATGGTTCACCGCGGAAATCGGTGTCGAGTCCGGCAGCAATGACAAGGATGCCGCGATTGGCGAGTTCATCAATTACTTCAATGATTGATTCATCAAAAAATTGCACTTCATCGACGCCGACAACTTCAACTGTTTCGTCGACGTACTCGAATATATCTTTTGCATGTTTGATCGGGCGAGCCATAATTGTCGTTCCGTTATGAGATACGACGGACTCGTCGTCATACCGGTTGTCGATTACCGGCTTAAACACGCGAATCTGCATATTTGCATAGCTGGCGCGGCGAATCCGGCGTATAAGTTCTTCTGATTTTCCTGAAAACATGCTGCCGCAAATTACTTCGATCCAGCCGCTTTGCTTCATCATATACATGTGCGTTGACCTCTTTTCTTGTTGCATAGCAAACAATAAAATAAAAATGCTGTGGATAACTAGTTGCTAGTACTAGCCACGTCTAGCGCCCAGTGACTCGGACTGCTTCAGTTTATACGCCGCTTTGCCTACCGGACGTGCTTAGTATAAGCGCCCGCGTAACGAATCGCGTACTTAGCCTGTATGGGCACTTCCTCCTTTATCTCGCTAACAAATTGCTTATACAAGTGTATACCAATTTGCAGTGTATTTTAACCCTGTTCGAGAAAAATATTAAAATTAATTTTGAGTGTAACAAGCATGATATATAAACAAACAAAAGACAGGCAAATTGGCTTTCGACATTTTGCCTGTCTTTTTTATTATTTCAATCTAGATTTAAGGGCTGGCGAGTCCTTTCACCCTTTTGTTCAATTCTAGGTTCAATCTAGATTCGGCTCCTTGAAGCTGTCGTCATAAGCATGGGACACGAATAGCGGGGAGTGCACCCGCTTTTCGGTCCCTTGCTAGCGTTCAGCTTCCGAACAGTCGCCTCACCTTTTTATTTCATATTATATTTCTTCTTGAATCGGTCTACTCGTCCGCCTACGCGATCGGCTTTTTGTTTGCCTGTGTAGAACGGGTGGGAGTCTGAGCTGATTTCAACTTTGATTAGTGGGTACGTGTTGCCGTCCTCCCATTCAATCGTTTCGTTAGACTCTCTTGTAGAGCCGCTTAAGAATTTGAAATCTGAGCTTGTATCAAGAAAAACTACTTTACGGTATTCTGGATGAATATCCTTTTTCATTTCATTCCACTCCTTTTTGCCCTGAATCCTGTGGAGACAGAGTTATTGTAAGAGCCGTCATAAGTGATAAAAAACTTATCAAAACTCACATAAAAGAATTATACCAGTATCAGTTTAAGTTTGCAATCATTTTTTTATACCAAAAAGTTATACCTAAAGCACGATTTATTTTTCTGTGCGCTTGATGCCTTTGCGTTTCATTTCTTCTTCCATCTCATATAAGAATTCTTCGTTTGTTTTTGTGCTCTTGAGTTTTTTCAGGAAACGTTCAAGAAAATCATTGGAATCTTGCATTGTTCTGCGAAGTGTCCACATTTTATCTAAGTGATCTTTGTCGACGAGTAATTCTTCTTTCCGTGTACCGGAACGCAGAATATCGATCGCTGGGAAAATACGGCGGTTCGCGAGATTACGATCAAGATGAAGCTCCATATTCCCTGTTCCTTTAAATTCTTCATAAATAACATCATCCATACGGGAGCCAGTATCAACTAAAGCGGTTGCTAAAATAGTGAAACTGCCACCTTCTTCAATATTACGCGCCGCTCCAAAAAAGCGTTTCGGACGGTGAAATGCTGCTGGGTCAATCCCTCCAGATAGCGTCCGTCCACTTGGCGGAATAACAAGGTTATAAGCCCGAGCTAGTCGTGTAATACTATCCATCAACACAATCACATCGCGCTTATGCTCAACAAGACGCATCGCACGCTCTAAAACAAGCTCAGAGACGCGGATATGACTTTCCGGTACTTCATCGAAAGTTGAACTTACGACATCGACATCTGGTGCGACAGATCGTTCAATATCGGTAACTTCTTCCGGACGCTCGTCCACTAAAAGGATAATTAATTTTGCTTCAGGATGGTTCTTGGAAATGCTATTCGCGATTTCTTTGATAAGCATTGTTTTTCCAGCTTTTGGTGGGGCGACGATTAACCCACGTTGGCCATACCCAACCGGTGTCATCAAATCTATGATTCTTGTTGATAATTTATCAGATTCTGATTCCAGTTTCATAAACCGGTCCGGATAAAGGGCGGTCAGTGCCGGGAAATGAACCCGGTCTTTTGAAGAATCCGGGTCTTCACTGTTTACAGCATCTACATGGAGCAGACCGTAGTAACGTTCATTTTCTTTAGGTGGTCGCACTTTTCCAGAAATTTTATCTCCATTACGGAGATCGAATCTACGAATTTGGGAAGCTGAGATATAGATATCTTCCGCGCTCGGTGAATAGTTGATGGGGCGCAGGAAACCGAATCCTTCCGACGGGATGATTTCGAGCACCCCATCCATGAACAGGAAGCCATCTTTTTCCGCTTGGCTCTTTAAAATAGCAAAGATAAGTTCCTTTTTCGTTAATTTCGCATAATAGGAAATTTTGTACTCTTTTGCTAATGCATATAATTCTTTTAGTGTTAATGTTTCCAATTGGGAAATTGTTAATTCCGCCATAAATATATCACGCCTATTCTTTTGTCTTTGGTTTGCTATTATTTTATAAATTTATCACGTATTAACGGTCTGTAATACCCCCTCCTCTAAACATGAGGGAAACCCAATATGTGAAGGCTGGGGGATAAACAGTCCGTAAATCCCTGATTCTGTTTAACTAACATTCAGTGAGGGAGATAAGGGTACGCCCACTGAATGAGTTTCACTTTATGTCCATTTCTATGGTTGAATGGTGTTCCTGGAAGAAATGAAGAGAAATTGGAAGTAAGATTGGAAGTGTGCGATTGGCTAGCTTTCATTCTTTTATTGATAGAATAACCAAATAACACGTGTTCTAAACATATCTTATATTACACGTTTACTCTGGATTATTCAACATCTTCTCGTCCATTTAACGTAATATTTTGCTGAAAATTTTCTTATTAGAGGAAATCAGGAGGAAAGAGGTTGGGACATCCACTTAAAGTCTCAACCTCTTCCTTATTCTTAGTCTATTCGGCTTCATTCATTACTAAGTTTGGTTTTTTGATTAGACTATGTTCGCCTTGGATAAAGCGGACGGTGCCGCTTTTAGCGCGCATGACGACACTTTCAGTTGTTGCTTTGGACCCTTTGAACTGGACACCTTTCAGCAATTCTCCGTCGGTTACGCCGGTTGCTGCGAAGATGGCGTCGTCTCCTTTACAGAAGTCTTCCATTTTAAATACTTTATTGATATCTTCTATTCCCATTGCTTTACAACGAGCAAGTTCTTCATCATTTTTCGGCAGTAGTTTTCCTTGGATTTCTCCGCCAAGACATTTTAATGCTGCAGCCGCAAGAACACCCTCAGGTGCACCACCGCTGCCGAGTAAAATATCGACACCTGTCCAATCAAAAGCAGTATTGATCGCACCTGCTACGTCACCATCTGCAATCACTTTAATCCGGGCACCTGCTTCACGGATTTCTTGAATCAGTTTGGCATGACGCGGGCGATCGAGTACGGTGACAAGTACGTCTTCAATTTTTTTATTTTTTGCCTCGGCTACACTGCGGAGGTTATCGATGACGGGTGCGTTAATATCTACTTTTCCAACTGCCGCCGGGCCAACTGCAATTTTATCCATATACATATCCGGAGCGTGGAGCAACGTATCTTTATCCGCAATTGCAACAACTGATAGGGCGTTCCAGGATCCGTGGGCGACAAGGGATGTACCTTCCAGCGGATCGACTGCGACATCCACCTTAGGACCTTCTCCGGTACCAAGTTCTTCACCAATATAAAGCATTGGCGCCTCGTCCATTTCCCCTTCTCCGATTACGACTACCCCTTCCATCGGAATCGTATCAAATACATCCCGCATCGCTGAGGTCGCGGCATCATCTGCATCGTTCTTCTCGCCTCTCCCCATCCAACGGGCGGATGATAAAGCTGCTGCTTCCGTTACTCGAACTAACTCCATTGATAAACTTCTTTCCATCTGTTGTCCTCTCCCCTTCAAGAAGTTGTTCAAAAAGTCCGGTGAAAAGGACATTTCGTGAAAAAGGAAGTTCTACTAAAACAATCCACGTCTGTAGACAACGTAGAACTCACCACACACGCAAAAAACTCGTTGCCTCATGTACCGGTCCGACGTACATTCCGGGGCCGGAAGCCCTCGCACCTCGAAATTAGACGCACACCACGTACCAGCGTTGGTGTTGCAATAACGATTAGCGCACACTTAATCGACTTCGGTCCTTTTCATCCTCTTTTTGAACCCTCTTCAATAAAATATCCTCATCCCAAAAGGAGATTTTATTGTATGAACCTACAGAACAGGCATCAAAAGTTACGAATTCTGCAATTGGATAATTTCTTCTTCTGTCATTTCTTCACGCCAAATACTGGCACCAAGAGCGGAAAGTTTCTCTGTAATCTGTTCATAGCCTCTATCGATATGATCTATACCAGTTATCTCTGTGATTCCATTGGCCATAAGACCGGCAACAATAAGGGAAGCGCCTGCTCTTAAATCAGATGCTTTCACCTTCGCCCCTTCCAACTGGACTGGCCCGGAGACGATGACCGAACCGCCTTCCACCTTGATTTCAGCATTCATACGCCTTAATTCATCAATATGCTTTAAGCGGGCGGAATAAATTGTGTCTGTAATGACCCCGGTATCTTTAGCTTTTGTCAACAACGATGTAAACGGTTGCTGGAGGTCGGTTGGAAATCCAGGATATACTAACGTTTTGATATCGACACTATGCAATTTTTTACCCGGTTTAATAAGAAGTTGCTCATCACTCTCTTCAATGGTGACACCCATTTCCCGAAGCTTGGCGATAAGTGATTCGATATGCTGGGGGATGACATTGTCAATCACGACTTCCTCCCCTTGAGCTGCTGCTGCAATTACGTATGTACCTGCTTCAATCCGGTCAGGGATAATCGTATGCGTGCACCCTTTCAGGCTCGGAACCCCTTCAATACGGATTACATCGGTTCCTACTCCTTTAATTTTTGCTCCCATGTTACTCAGGAGGGTTGCTACATCAATGATTTCCGGTTCTTTTGCCGCGTTTTCAATTACGGTTTTCCCTTTTGCCCTTACCGCTGCAAGCATAATATTAATCGTTGCACCGACACTGACGACGTCTAGATAAATCCTTGCACCGCGCAATTCTTCGGCACGAAGGTAAATGGCTCCCTGTTCATTCGTGACGGTCGCCCCCAGTGCTTCAAAACCTTTAATATGCTGATCAATCGGTCTTGGTCCAAGATAACATCCACCAGGTAAGCCGATGACGGCCTTTTTAAACTTGCCGAGCATTGCTCCCATGAAATAATAAGAGGCACGGAGTTTTTTCACTTTCCCGTTTGGAAGTGGCATAGCTACCATGTTTTCGGGGTTGATTGTAATGTCGTTCCCGTTTCGTGATGTTGTTCCACCGATTTCTTCTAAGAGGTCACTTAAAGTGTGTACGTCGGATATGTTTGGCAAGCCTTCAATCGTTACTTCCGAATCGGCTAAAATCGATGCTGGAAGTAAGGCCACTGCACTGTTTTTTGCACCACTTACTCTTATTTTTCCATTAAGCGGATGTCCACCTTCAATTAATATTTTCTGCATATCTTGATTCGCTCCTAAATGAGGCTATTTGAAATCTGTTCTTGAGGCCGGTACTTGTTGTCTCGGCCTCAAGTCACTCCGAATGAACAGATTCCCATTCTTTTTATCTTTCCTGTGTTCTTCGATTTTATACTATTTGTTTGCGTTGTTCCAGTCGGCTAGGAAGCGTTCGATTCCTTGGTCTGTGAGTGGGTGTTTCACAAGCTGCTCAAGAACGTTGTAAGGGATCGTTGAAATATGTGCTCCGTTTAAAGCTGCGTCTGTTACGTGCAGCGGGTGGCGGATGGATGCTGCGATGATTTCTGTTTTCACTTCATGACGGTCAAAGATTTCCGCAATTGTCGCAATTAATTCCATTCCGTTATGACCGATATCGTCAAGACGTCCTAAAAACGGTGATACGTACGTTGCACCTGCCCGAGCTGCAAGTAGCGCCTGATTCGCATTGAAGATCAGGGTAACGTTAGTTTTAATATTTAGGTCGCTGAATGCTTTTACAGCTTTTAAACCTTCTAGAGTCATTGGCACTTTAACCGTAATGTTCGGTGCAATTGCCGCCAACTCCTTACCTTCTTCAATCATGCCTTCTGCGTCTTCAGCGATTACTTCTGCACTGACAGAGCCAGATGTTACTTCTGTTGTAATTTCACGAAGCCTGTCATGGAAAGATACGCCTTCCTTCGCTACAAGGGATGGGTTGGTTGTTACACCAGCCAGTACCCCTAGGGCATTTGCCGCTTTGATTTCTTCTATATTCGCTGTATCAATAAAAAATTTCATCGTAATCCCTCCATGTGAAGATTTTTTATCACGTATTAACGGTCGATCCGTAAATCCCTGATTCTGTTCAACTAACATTCAATGGAGGGGTAAGGGTACCTCCACTGAATGAGTTTCACTTTATGCTTGTTGAGAAGAACCAAATTCACGCATTTTCTCTTTAACTGTTGCTTTAATTGCTTCTGTACCTGGTCCTAAATATTTACGTGGATCATATAGATCTGGTTTTTCGTTAAGAACTTTACGCACTGCTTCTGCCTGTGCCATTTGGTTCTCCGTATTTACGTTAATTTTTGCAGTTCCAAGTGAAATCGCTCTTTGGATATCTTTCAGTGGAATCCCTGTTCCACCGTGAAGCACAAGTGGGATTTGTACGAGGTTCAGGATTTCTTCCATTTCTTTAAAGCCAAGGTTAGGTTCTCCTTGATATGGTCCGTGAACAGAACCTAATGCTGGTGCAAGACAGTCAACATTTGTTTCGTCAACGAGCTTTTTACATTCATCCTTGTCAGCATACATGATTCCGCCAATGACTCCGTCTTCTTCCCCACCTACTGTACCTACTTCCGCTTCAACGGATACTCCGTGGATATGAGCGAGTTCGACTACTTTTTTCGTTGTTGCGATATTTTCTTCAATTGGTGAGTGTGATGCGTCAATCATAACGGACGTAAAGCCAGCATGAATTGCTTCTGCACATAACTCAAAGCTTGTACCATGGTCTAAGTGAATCGCAACAGGTACGGTTGTTCCGTATGATTCCATTAACGATTTCACCATTGCTACAACTACTTTCAGACCGCCCATATATTTACCGGCACCTGCGGAAACTCCTAGAATAACCGGAGATTGCTCCTCTTCTGCAGCTTGTAGGATTGCTTGAGCATATTCTAAATTATTAATATTGAACTGACCAACGGCATACCCGTTTTCTTTCGCTTTTTCGAGCATGTCTTTCATTGATACTAATGACATGGTAATTCCTCCTTTGATGTATGAAAAGCAACTGCCCAATTCGAATTCGTCCTTCTAACGACATCTTTCGTCTTTAGAGCAAAAAATCCGCATCGGCATTTATACTATAAGAATACCAACTCCTAATCATTGGTGCAACTGATTCTCATACTTGTCTCTTAGATGTAATATCCCCCTATTTCCCCCAAGAAGCCGATTGTAGCGCTGTTACAGGCGATTGACGTCCTTTTGGTTGTGAAAAATGTAACAAAATTTTCGAGTTTACTCCATTAATACATCACCGATCGCATCTTCCACGATAACCGGAATGTCTTCAATATTGAACGGTTTTGCCAAAATTTTCTTCACCTGCGGAAAATCTTGCAGTTCCATTTCAATTTTTTCCACGAGTCCACTCATCACAATTGTTGGGACCGATTGCTCCATTTCTCTTATTCTCTCCAGAACTCCAATCCCGTCGACCAATGGTAACTTGTAGTCCAACATTACTAAATCAAATTGCTTCTCCCCAAGCAAGTCAATAGCTTCCTTCCCATCAGATGCCGTCGTGATCTCATAGCCGGCGTTCATTAAGATGTCAGTAAGCAGTAGGCGTATCCCTGGTTGGTCATCTACAATCAATAACTCCTTTGTCATTATTTTTTGCCCCCTTTTTCATTCTCCCCATTTCTTAAGTTCGCTAAAAAAAGAAAATATCCTGCTTTTTTAATGAATTATGCAAATTGTTTACAGGGAAATATTGGATAAAGACATATTTTTAAGGTCCTAAGTCAATTTTCGCAAATGTTGATTGCTTTCATTCAGCGTAAGTGTCGGCAACTTTCTTCTGGAGGTTCGCAGTCCAGACACCTCTCGCTTTCCGCGGGCGGCTGGTGAGCCTCCTCGTGGGCAAGCCCACTGCGGGGTCTCACCAAGCCTACCCTCCCGCAGGAGTCTCGAGGTGTCTGGACTGCTCCGAGGAAAGGCTAAATTTGGAGCACTATTTTTCAATTTAGGAATAGAATGCTGATCTGAAGAGAATAGTTTCCATTTATAATAATTGCTCCTATCAGTTCAATTGCCCGGCGGACGGTGACTCCTACGGGAATAGCACGAGTCCAGACCTGAGCAGGAAGCGGTTTTCTTCCGAGGAGGCTGAGGCCGTGCCTTAGGATGCGCATCCGTCCGCCGGGCAACTGAACGGTAATTAGAACGCCAATAAAATGAATGCGCAAAATACTTACGCTGAATGAAAGCAATAAGCAAGGGTCAATTAAAAAAGCCGATGCATAAAGCATCAGCTCTTGTCTCCATTTACAATTTTTTCAATAAAACCTTTAAACAGTGGTTGAGGGCGGGTTGGTCGTGATGTGAATTCTGGGTGGAATTGACAAGCGACAAACCACGGGTGGTCTTTTAATTCAATAATCTCTACTAACCTTTCATCGGGGCTAAGTCCTGAAATAATGAACCCATTTTCCTCAAGCTGTTTCCGATATGCATTGTTAACTTCATAGCGGTGACGGTGACGTTCTTCAATCATATCACTTTCGCCGTAAGCCGCTTTCGCTTTCGTTCCCGCCACTAGTTTACATGGGTAGGCACCGAGACGAAGTGTTCCGCCAAGGTCTTCTACGTCCTCTTGTTCTGGACGAAGCGAGATAACTGGATGTGGTGTTTCCGGATCAATTTCTGTAGAGTGAGCATCTTCCAGGCCGAGCACATTACGGGCAAACTCGACTGTTGCAAGCTGCATTCCTAAGCAGATTCCAAAGAATGGAATTTTATTTTCCCTTGCATAGCGAATCGCCTCAATTTTCCCGTCAACGCCTCGAGTACCGAAGCCGCCTGGTACAACAATTCCGTCCACATGAGATATTTCTTCTTCAATCGCTTCTTTTGTTAGTGTCTCTGAATTAATCCAGTGGATATTAATGTCTGCATCATAGTCGTAACCTGCATGTTTCAAGGATTCTACAACAGAAAGGTAAGCATCCTGCAGTTCCACATACTTCCCAACAAGTCCGATGTCAATTGTTTTCGATAGGTTTCTTACCCTTTCAAGCAGTTGGAACCAGTCATCCATTTTTGCTTGCGGGTATTCCAAACCGAAATGCTTCAAAACGATGTCATCCAAATGTTGTTCCTGAAGGGAAATCGGCACTTGATAAAGGGTATCCGCATCCGGCATTTCAATTACCGCATCTTTTGCTATATCACAGAATAAAGCAATTTTTTCTTTTTGTTCTCTGGAAACCTCCACTTCAGTACGAAGCACGATAATATCTGGTTGAATCCCTAGTGAACGTAATTCCTTCACACTGTGCTGTGTCGGTTTCGTTTTAAGTTCACCGGCTGCTGCAAGGTAAGGAACAAGTGTACAATGGATATACATGACACTGTTTCTTCCTACTTCATTTTTAATCTGGCGAATAGCTTCAAGGAAAGGAAGTGACTCAATATCGCCGACCGTACCGCCTATTTCAGTAATGACGACATCCGCATTCGTTGCGCTGCCTGCACGGAAAACTTGGTCTTTAATTTCATTTGTAATATGTGGGATGACTTGGACGGTACCGCCGAGATAATCGCCGCGTCTTTCTTTTTTAATAACGGTGGAATACACTTTACCCGTTGTGATATTACTGTATTTGTTCAGATTAATATCAATGAACCGTTCATAGTGACCAAGGTCCAAATCCGTTTCCGCACCATCATTCGTTACGAAAACCTCTCCGTGCTGATACGGACTCATTGTGCCCGGATCCACGTTGATATATGGATCGAATTTCTGAATGGTCACCTTCAAACCACGATTTTTCAATAAGCGACCAAGTGAGGCAGCTGTAATACCTTTTCCTAATGAAGAGACAACTCCACCTGTAACAAAAATATATTTAGTCACTGCTCTTTCCCTCTTTCTTTCCTAAGATTCTATTTATATGTTGCCCGAAGACAAACATTTATAACTTATTTGGCAGCACCCTCTAAAATAATAAAAGCGCCTTCCCATTTTTTTCTGGGAAAACGCCTGTTTGTCGATTAAGGAGCCCAAATAAAATTCTACTTATCCTATGAAAAAAAGTCAAGTGGGCTTCCTCATTTTTTATTCTTCTTCCTCGTCGTCAAGGTCGATTTCTACATCGAGTTCTTCCTCGTCTTCTTCGTCTAGATCTTCGTCAAAGTCTTCATCGAATTCATCAATTCCCACTATCTCTCCGTCCTCGTCAACCTCTTCTTCGCCAAGCTCAACAAGGTCTCCTTCGTATTCCAGTTCTTCCTCTTCATCAAATTCGTCTGCTTTTTTCTTTTTCCGTTTCTTAGGTGTTTGTGTGATTTGTTCGTCTGCTTGGTCGATTGGGTACCATTCTTTTAGGCCCCATATGTTTGAGCCTAGTGTTATAAAGCGACCGTCAACGTTGAGCTCTGTGTAGAATTGAGCAATTTGATTTTCTTTTGCTTGTTTGGTTAGTCCTTTTAGTTCTGTAATTTGGTTATAGAGTTCCTGGAAATCTAATGCTTTTTTTGTGTCTTTTAAAATGAGACTGGCTAGGCCGAGCATGGATTTTCCTTTTAATTCTTCGCGGCTGTATTGATCTAACACAAATACGCACTCCTTTTACTGTATATTAATAAATGATTGATTACATTTCTATATTACTAAGATAAACATACCTTTCATTATATACAAGTATGTAGTGTTTATGCTAGGGTTTTTGGCTAAAAAGTTAAGTTTTCAGTGGGATATTTCATATTGACTTCCTTTTTCCAAGGATAAGACGTTGCATAAGGAAAAAAACATCTTTTATTTTCTCTTTTAGACAGATGTAGCGCGGCATTGGGAAAACAAATAACGGTTCTTTTCCCTTTTGGAAGGGAACTGCGTAATAATGGGAAGAGAAATACCGTTTATTTTCCCATTTGAACGGTGGGTGCATAGTATTGGGAAAAGAATTGCTGGTTATTTTCCCATTTGAACGGCGGGTGCATAGTATTGGGAAAAGAATTGCTGGTTATTTTCCCATTTGAACGGCGGGTGCATAGTATTGGGAAAAGAAACGACGGTTATTCGCCCATTCGGACAAAGTGACCCTATGATTTGGAAAAGAAACACCGGTTATTTGCCCATTCGAACAAAGTGACCGCAGGATTGGGAAAAGAAACACCGGTTATTTGCCTATTCGGACAAAGTGAGCGCACGATAGGGAAAAGAAACGCCATCCCGAGCAGTAAAATACATAACTACCCTATACACGAAAAATCCGAACAAAACGCTCTCCCTCGATTTGTTCGGATTTACAATCTTAATTATGAACGTTATATTTTACCCAAAAAAATCACATATTCCTTCGATACTGCCCGCCGACTTCATATAAAGCAGTTGTGATTTGGCCGAGGCTCGCAACTTTGACGGTTTCGAGGAGTTCGGCGAAGATGTTGCCTCCTTGGACTGCTACTTGTTTGAGACGACTTAGAGCTGCTTCTGTTTCATCTGCATGCTGCTTTTGGAATTTGCGCAGTTCTGTAATTTGATGTTGTTTCTCTTCCTGGGAGGCACGGGCAAGCTCCATGGAATCAATCTCTTCATCACTTGGCGGGTTCGGGTTTACATACGTGTTCACCCCGATAATCGGAAGTTCACCGGAATGTTTCTTGCTTTCATAGTAAAGTGATTCTTCCTGGATTTTCCCCCGCTGGTATTGCCGTTCCATTGCTCCGAGCACACCTCCACGGTCATTCATCCGCTCAAACTCTTGGAGCACTGCTTCTTCGACAAGATCCGTCAATTCCTCGACGATAAAAGAACCTTGGGTAGAGTTTTCATTTTTCGTCAGTCCGAATTCTTTATTGATGATCATTTGGATCGCCATCGCTCGGCGCACGGATTCTTCTGTCGGTGTCGTGATTGCCTCGTCATATGCATTCGTGTGTAAGGAATTTGTATTATCTTGGATTGCTAGAAGTGCTTGCAGTGTTGTACGAATATCGTTAAAGTCAATCTCTTGGGCGTGTAGGGAGCGTCCAGAAGTCTGGACATGGTATTTAAGTTTTTGACTTCGCTCATTTGCTCCGTATTTTTCCCTTAAAACGATCGACCAAATCCTGCGGGCAACCCGGCCAATTACCGTATATTCCGGGTCCAGTCCATTCGAAAAGAAGAAGGACAGGTTTTGTGCGAATTTATTCACGTCCATGCCCCGGCTTAAATAATATTCCACATAGGTGAACCCATTTGCGAGTGTGAAGGCGAGCTGGGTAATTGGATTTGCACCAGCCTCCGCAATATGGTAGCCCGAGATGGAGACAGAATAATAGTTGCGCACATTTTTTTCAATAAAATATTCCTGGATATCCCCCATCATGCGCAGGGCGAATTCTGTTGAGAAGATACATGTGTTTTGCCCTTGATCTTCTTTTAAAATATCGGCTTGAACGGTTCCGCGAATGGTGGAAACTGTTTTATTCTTAATAGCTTCATATTCCTCATCTGTCGGTTTCCGGCCATGTTCTTCTGTAAATTTATCAATTTGTTGATCGATTGCTGTATTGAAATACATCGCTAAAATAATTGGGGCCGGTCCGTTAATCGTCATAGAGACGGAGGTGAGTGGGTTCGTCAAATCAAAGCCTGCATACAATTTCTTCATATCTTCGAGGGTACATATATTGACGCCACTTTCCCCGACTTTTCCGTAAATATCCGGGCGCTCTGCCGGGTCTTCACCGTATAGAGTAACAGAGTCAAAGGCGGTCGAAAGCCGTTTTGCCTCGGAATCTTTTGATAAATAATGGAATCTCCGGTTCGTCCGCTCTGGCGTCCCTTCTCCAGCGAATTGACGGGTTGGATCTTCCCCTTCCCGCTTGAACGGAAATACTCCTGCTGTGAATGGGAATCTGCCCGGAACGTTTTCCTTCATAAGCCAGCGGAGGCGTTCACCCCAGTCTTGGAATTTCGGGAAGGCGACTTTCGGGATCTTCAGGCCAGACAAGGATTCTGTTGTGATTTCCGTAACGATATCCTTATCACGGACTTTAAAGGTCATCGTGTCCTGACTATATTTTTCCTGCGTATCATCCCATGATTCAAGCAGCTCTAGCGAATGATTGCTCAGCTGTTTTTTATATTGGGTTATAGTTTGTTCTAGTAATTCTTTCGCTTCAGGGTCCTCGATGATTTCCAAAGTTCCTTGCAGCTGATACAGTTTTCGCGCTATCTCGCTTTGATTTTCGGTTTGTTTATTATAATCACGGACGATACTAGCAATTTCCCGTAAATAATGGCGGCGATCTCCGGAGATGATTTGATTTTGCTTCTCGGAAAGGACATGCCTTTCAAACTCAACCTCCTCCTCCCATCCGTAGCGCTCGTTCAGCGTATCGATAATGGAAGCAAATAGAGAATTCGTTCCTGTATCATTGAATTGGCTCGCAATCGTTCCGAATACTGGATATTTTGTTTTGTCTTGACCGAAAAGCATGCGGCTCCGCTCATATTGTTTACGTACTTGATTCAACGCATCTTCTGAACCCCGTTGTTCGAACTTGTTAATGACGATAAAATCCGCGTAATCAATCATATCAATCTTCTCAAGCTGAGTGGGAGCACCGAATTCAGCGGTCATGACGTACATGGAAAGATCTGTGACATCGGTAATTGCAGCATTTCCTTGGCCAATCCCGCTCGTTTCCACAATGACAAAGTCAAAACCAGTTGCCCTGACGACATCAAGGACATCATTAATTGCCGTGGAAAGTTCGTCCCGCGATTCCCTCGTTGCAAGTGAGCGCATATAGACGCGATCATGAAAAATAGCATTCATACGAATCCTATCACCGAGTAATGCTCCGCCAGTTTTCCGTTTCGTCGGGTCGATGGAGATGACGGCAATCTTTTTATCGGGAACTTCATTAAGGAAGCGGCGTATGAGTTCATCCGTAAGCGAACTTTTCCCCGCTCCACCTGTACCCGTAATCCCAAGCACGGGAATCGCTTGATCTGCTTTACTGCGAAATTCTTCGAGAAGCTGTTGTTTCTCCTTGGAATCGCTCGGCGTGTTTTCCATATACGTAATGAACTTCGCCATGGCGTCCCGCTCACTCTTGTATAAACGCTCTTTCTCCTTTTCAATCTGAAGCGGCGTTGGAAAGTCGCTCGCTTCCATCATTCGGTTAATCATACCTTGAAGACCGTATTTACGACCATCCTCAGGGGAAAATATCCAGTCAACCCCATAATTATGAAGTTCTTTAATTTCCCTCGGGATAATCGTTCCACCTCCACCACCGAAAACTTTAATATGGTCGGCATCGTTTTCTTTTAATAGATCGATAATATATTTAAAATATTCGACGTGTCCGCCTTGATAAGAAGAGACGGCAATCGCTTGAGCATCTTCCTGAATCGCAGCGTAGACGACTTCTTCCACGGAACGGTTATGACCGAGGTGGATAACTTCTGCCCCAGTTGCTTGCAGGATTCGGCGCATTATATTGACCGAGGCATCGTGGCCATCAAATAGGCTTGATGCCGTGACAAAACGAATCGGATTTTTCGGTTTGTAAACTTCTACTTGTTGCATGATGTTTCTCCTCCCCTTTGGATCATCATTTTTTATGCAAGAGGCCATGGAGGTTCAGCTTAATTTGGATATCGATGTATTCTTCTATCGTGAACTTCTGTTGCAGAATCCACCGACGAAAGCCCCACATATGGCCTTGAACAAAGATATTATTCGCTGCTATGCTTACTTCCTCTTCATTTAATGCATCCGGGTAGCAAGAAAGGATAAGCTTCTCAAGCATAGCGACCATATCTTTCTCCTTTTGCAGCACATATTTCCTCGTCTCCTTATTTAAGCCTTTTATTTCTTGATAGAGAACGAGAATTTCTTCCTGCATGTCATCCATAAGCTCATAATAAAACTTGAAAACTGCCTTCAAATTTTCCTCTGAAGGGTTTTCCAGCTGCAGCTCTGTTTCAAAATGATCGCGCACGCCATCATAAATGTAATCGCAAACAAGAAAAAGGACATCTTCCTTCTTTCTAATATATTCATAAAGTGTACCGATACTGAAGCCAGATTCTTTAGCGATTTCCCTCGTTGTCGTCCGGTGGAAGCCCTTCTCTTTAAAAAGCCGAATCGCGCCTTGAATCATCTGATCGCGGCGTTTTTTGATCAGGTCTTCGTCTTTTACGGAGGAGATAATTCGACTCTTATCCATCATCTGTAAAGCCTCCTTCCTTCTTCCATCTTGCGTACCAGTCTATCGCGAGTTTGTAAGGATCCGCATCTGCTTTAATTGGCTCAAGGTGTCTCTTTGATTCGATAAATTGTTTCACCTCTCGCCAAATTTCTTCGCGGATGAGTTCATAGACTTCAAGTTCTTGCTGCATCTTACGTTTTCTTTTTCCTTCGTGGGTCTTGTAGAGATATTCATGATGGTCTTTGATTTTTCCCCACAGTTTATCGATTCCTTTATTTTCCGTCGTGATCGTCTTGATGATCGGGGTTTCCCGTTCTTCGGTTGCGGTGATCATGACAAGTTCTTTCAGTAATGCCTTCAATTTACCGAAGCCTGGGAGGTCTGCTTTGTTGACGACGAAAAGGTCGGCGATTTCCATAATGCCTGCTTTAAAAATCTGGAGCACGTCTCCGCTGTTCGGTGTAAGGACGACGGCTGTTGTGTCGACGATTTTCATGATGTCGAGCTCGGACTGGCCGACACCGACTGTTTCGACTAAAATCACATCAAACCCGTAGGCATCACATATGCGCACCGCATCCTTTGTTGCCCGGGCAAGGCCACCGAGACTACCGCGCGTCGCCATACTGCGGATGAACACGCCGTCATCAAGGAAATGTTCATTCATACGGACCCGGTCCCCGAGGAGTGCGCCACCACTAAATGGACTTGTTGGATCAACCGCGATAACAGCACACGTTTTCCCCTCACTCCGGATCTGGGTGACAAGCCGGTT
The DNA here is from genome assembly GCF_009746545.1 of Oceanobacillus sp. AG. Classification (NCBI taxonomy): domain Bacteria; kingdom Bacillati; phylum Bacillota; class Bacilli; order Caryophanales; family Bacillaceae; genus Oceanobacillus; species Oceanobacillus sp. AG. The sequence continues at coordinate 91,386 of NZ_WOWT01000002.1, read as the reverse complement.
TACAAGTGAGCTCTTACCTGCACCAGGTGAGCCAGTCAGCCCTACATATACAGCGTGTTTCCGCTCGCTGAACACCGCACTTAACAGCTCCAGCTTTTCCGGATGATCATTCTCCACCATCGTAATCGCCCGAGCAAGCGCACGTATATCCTTTTGTTTCAACCTTTCAACCAACTCATACATGATGCCCTTCCTTTCCACCGGGACATGGGGTCAGAGCTGTTGTCCCAGTTTGCTGGGACAACAGCTCTGACCCTAGTGTCCCACTTCTTACTGGGACAGGTGCTCTGACTCCACTGTCCCGCTTCATACTGGGACAGGCGCTCTGACCCCACTGTCCCGCTTCATACTGGGACAGGCGCTCTGACCCCACTGTCCCGCTTCATACTGGGACAGGCGCTCTGACCCCGTGTCCCACTTCTTACTGGGACAAGTGCTCTGACCCCGTGTCCCAACCCGACTGGGACAGGTGCTCTGACCCCAGTGTCCCAGGTTATTTTGTGATGGTGCGGCCGATGACGAGGCGTTGGACTTCTTGGGTGCCTTCGTAGATTTGGGTGATTTTCGCGTCACGCATATAGCGTTCGACCGGATAATCTTTCGTATAGCCGTAACCGCCGAAGATTTGGACTGCTTCTACAGTAATCCGCATGGCTGCGTCTCCTGCGAATAGTTTGGACATGGCGGATTCTTTTCCGTATGGTTTTCCGTTACTCTCAAGCCATGCTGCCTGGTACGTTAATAAACGAGCGGCTTCGACTTCTGTTGCCATGTCAGCAAGTTTAAATGAAATTCCTTGGTTATGGGCAATTGGTTTTCCAAACTGTTCTCTTTCTTTCGCGTAATTTATCGATGCGTCGAGTGCTCCTTGAGCAATCCCGACAGCTTGGGCAGCGATTCCGTTTCTCCCGCCATCTAGAGTTGTCATCGCAATTTTAAAGCCTTCCCCTTCTTCGCCAAGTAAGTTCTCTTTCGGTATCCGACAGTTTTCAAAAATTAATTCGGTCGTAGGTGACGAACGAATACCGAGTTTTTTCTCCTTTTTACCAAAGGTGAAGCCTTCTGTTCCTTTCTCCACGATGAATGCACTGATGCCCTTGTGGTTTGCAGCAGGATCCGTTTTCGCAAAAACGATATAGATATCAGCAACTCCACCATTTGTAATCCAAACCTTATTGCCATTTAATATATAATCGTCGCCATCTTTTTTCGCAATGGTCTTCATTGCTGCAACGTCACTTCCTGCACCTGGTTCAGATAAGGCATAGGCACCAAGCGCTTCCCCAGTCGCAAGCAGGTAAAGAAACGTCTTCTTCTGCTCCTCCGTACCGTACGTATAAATCGGCCAGCTAGCAAGGGATAGATGGGCAGACAATGTCACACCGGTAGACGCACAAACACGGGATAATTCTTCAACCGCAATACAATAACTTACGAAGTCTGCACCAATTCCACCGTATTTTTCCGGCCACGGGATTCCAGTCAGACCGAGTTCAGCCATTTTATCAAAAATCTCCCGGTCAAAGCGTTCTTCCTCATCTCTTTCGGCTGCAGTCGGTTCCACTTCATTCATTGCAAATTCGCGGACCATTTTCCGCAGCATTTCCTGTTCTTCCGTCAGTTGAAAATTCATTTTTGTTCACTCCTAATCCAGTAAGTTTTTCGATATGACAACATGTTGGATTTCATTGGTACCTTCATAAATCTGGGTAACTTTCGCTTCCCGGAAAAACCGTTCGACAGCGTAATCTTCGGTATATCCGTAGCCGCCATGGATTTGTACCGCTTCAATCGCGGTCTTCATCGCCGTGTTTGATGCGTACATTTTCGCCATGGATGCTTCTTTGCTGAGCAAAAGATTTTTTTCAACGTGATCTACTGCCCGATAAACTAATAACCTGGCAGCTTCAACCTCTGTTGCCATATCGGCAAGTTTAAATGAAATCCCTTGATGGTGGGCGATTGGCTTGCCGAATTGTTCACGCTCTTTCGCATAATGGATTGCATGCTCAAGAGCGGCCTCTGCAATACCAAGGCCTTGGGCAGCGATACCAATACGCCCGACATTCAGGTTCGCCATCGCAATTTTAAAGCCTTCCGTTTCTCCTCCGAGGAGTTGCTCTTTCGGTACTTTACAGTGGTCAAAATTCAGTGTAACCGTCCCAGTACCATGCATGCCCATCTTCTTCTCAGCTTTCCCAATGGAAAAACCGGAGGTTTCCCTTTCCACGATAAAGGCACTAACTCCAGTCGCCCCTTCACCGGTTCTTGCAAATGTAATGAACGTATCTGCATGGGTACCATTCGTGATGAACAGTTTCGAGCCGTTTAAAATATAGTGATCCCCGTCTCTTTTTGCCGTTGTTTTAATATTTGCGGCGTCCGAGCCCGCACCAGGTTCCGTGAGCGCGAATGCTCCCACGTATTCTCCACTTGCAAGCTTCGGGATATATTTTTCTTTCTGTTGTTCCGTACCAAATTTTAAAATCGGGTTCGTACCAACGGATGTATGAACAGATAAGATAGCGCCGATACCAGCACTCACCTTTGAAATTTCGTTAATAGCGATAATGTACGATGTAAAATCCATTCCACTTCCACCGTATTTCTCTGGAATTGGAATCCCCATTAAACCGAGCTTACCCATTTTCCGGATCACTTCTTCTGGAAAGCGGTCTTCACGCTCCATCCGCTCCACTTCATTCGCAATCTCTGTTTCGGCAAAATCACGGACCATTTTACGGATCATTTCCTGTTCTTCGGTAAATGTCAAATCCATTCCGGTTACCCCCTTTGCTGTTCTCTTGCTGTATTAGCTATATACGTAAAAGCCACGACCGGATTTCTTACCGTGCCAGCCTGCTTTCACATATTTTCTAAGTAATGGGCACGGACGATATTTACTATCTGCAAAACCATCATAGAGCACTTCCATAATGTAGAGACATGTATCAAGCCCGATGAAATCTGCCAGCTGAAGTGGTCCCATCGGGTGATTCATACCGAGCTTCATCACCGTATCAATATCTTCTGGTGAAGCGACACCTTCGTAAACCGCATAAATTGCTTCGTTAATCATCGGCATTAAAATCCGGTTCGCTGCAAAACCTGGGAAATCAGCAACTTCAACAGAAGTCTTTCCTAGTTCTTCTGCCATCTGAGAAATTTTTTCATATGTCTCATCATTTGTTTGAATCCCGCGGATGACTTCGACGAGCTTCATAACCGGGACCGGGTTCATAAAATGCATGCCGATAACTTGTTCCGGACGATTTGTTACAGCGGCAATTTCCGTAATCGGTAAAGATGATGTATTCGTCGCTAAAATTGTATGAGCTGGAGTAATTTCATCCAGTTCACGGAAAAGTTTTGTTTTCACGTCCATATTTTCAACAATTGCTTCGATGACTAAATCACAAGTACGCGCATCTTCTAGTTTCTTTGCTCGCTTTAGATTGTTCAGCGTTGATGCCTTCTCTTCATCTGTGATTCTCGTCTTTTGGACGGCTCGGGTGAGGAGTTTTTCAATTCGTTGTATCCCTTCATCAAGCGCTGTTCCATTTGCATCGTGTAAAAGCACTTCAAAACCAGCTTGGGCCGCCACTTGGGCGATCCCTGCCCCCATTTGACCTGCACCGATTACCATTACGCGTTTAATTGTCATCATCGTTCCCCCTCTTATTTCACTTCAATTAAGATGGCATCTCCTTGACCACCGCCACTACAGATCGCAGCAATTCCGAGACCGCCGCCTCTTCTTTTCAGTTCATGGATAAGTGTTAAAATAATTCTTCCGCCACTTGCTCCGATTGGGTGACCAAGTGCTACTGCCCCGCCATTGACATTTACTTTCTCCATATCAATTCCAGCGATTTCCCCACTTGCGAGCGACACAACAGCGAATGCTTCATTGATTTCATAGAGTTCAATATCCTCTTTCGTATAGCCAGTTTTCTTTAAAAGTTCGTTAATAACAAGACCTGGCGTTTGCGGGAAATTCTCTGCTTCAACGGCAACTTCTGCGTGACCGAGAATCGTTGCGAGCGGTGTTTTCCCAAGTTTCTCTGCTGTATCATCACCCATCACAACAAATGCACAGGCTCCGTCGTTTACGCCCGGTGCGTTACCAGCTGTGATCGTTCCGTCTTTATCAAATGCCGGGCGCAATTTCGCCAGTTTTTCGATACTCGTATCTTTCCGTGGTGCTTCATCTGTATCAATAAGGACCGGATCCCCTTTTCGCTGCGGAATTTCAACAGGGACAATCTCACCTTTGAATTTACCTTCTTCAATTGCTTCAACTGCCCGCATATGACTCCGGTAGGCCCACTCATCTTGAGCTTCGCGGCTGACATCGTATTTATTTGCTGTGCTGTTTCCATAATTCCCCATATGGACACCTTCAAAGGAGCAGGTGAGTCCGTCGTGAATCATTAAATCTACAACAGGCCTGTCACCCATCCGGTGTCCCCAGCGGGCATCTTTTAAAATATAAGGGGCATTACTCATGCTTTCCATTCCACCTGCTACGATCGTGTCCTCATCTCCTAGACGAATGAGTTGATCGGCGAGAGTAACGGCGCGAAGTCCGGATGCACAGACTTTGTTGATTGTTTCTGTTTTCACGTTCCAAGGGAGTCCGGCTTTTCTTGCTGCTTGGCGGGAAGGGATTTGGCCTTGGCCACCTTGTAGTACAGTTCCCATAATCACTTCATCGATTTGGTCACCTTCCAAGTTTGCTTGTTTGACCGCTTCAGAAATAACTTTTCCACCAAGGTCTGTTGCTTGGAGAGGTTGTAATCCGCCTCCGAATCTTCCAAATGGAGTTCTTGCACCTGACACAATTACTGATTTTCTCATTATGATCCTCCTAAAAAAATATATTAGCACGCGTCTGATTGATCGCTCGCTCATTATAGGTTAGTAAATTTAGAGGTTGGGAAATAGATTAAAATAGTTCATTTCCCAACCTCACTTTATCACGCATTAACGGTCTGTAATACCCCCATCTCTAAACATGAGTGAAGCCCGAGGTGTGAAGGTGGGGGATAATACAGTCCGTAAATACCTGATTCTGTTCAACTAACATTCAGTGGGGAGGGAAGGAATCCTCACTGAATGAAGGTTCACTTTATTATTACGCTGTTTTCTCTTCTTCTTCAGCAAATACGGAGATTGCTAGAATTTCAGCTACGTCAAGCGTGCCGATATCTTCGTCGACTTCTTTCGCTTTTGTTCCGTCGCTGATCATCGTCAAGCAGTATGGACAACCTGTCGAAATCATCGATGGGTTCACTTGTAATGCTTGTTCTGTACGGGCGACGTTGATGCGATTTCCGGTTGTTTCTTCCGTCCACATTAAGCCTCCGCCGGCCCCGCAGCACATGCCGTTTTCACGGGTACGGACCATTTCTACTAATTCCAGCCCCGGAATCGATTTCAAGATTTCCCGCGGTGGGTCATATACGCCATTATATCTGCCCAAATAACAGGAGTCATGGTACGTTAGGCGTTCATTGATCTGGCCGGTTGGCTGCAATTTTCCTTCCATGATTAAATCATAGAGTAATTGCGTATGATGGTAGACTTCCGCTTCAAAGCCAAAGTCTGGATACTCGTTTTTAAAGATATTATAGGCATGCGGGTCAATTGTAACAATCTTCTTCACATTATATTTATTGAATTGCTTTATGTTCTTTTCTGCAATCTCTTGGAAAAGAAATTCATTTCCGATACGGCGGGCTGTATCTCCTGAGTTTGCTTCAGTGTTTCCTAAAATCGCAAAGCTGACACCTGCCCGGTTCATTAGTTTCGCAAAAGCAAGAGCGATTTTTTGGCTACGGCTATCGTAGGCCCCCATCGAACTTACCCAGAACAGGTATTCAAACTCTTTGTCTTCTTTCTTCAATTCTTTTACCGTCGGAATGTATACTGTTTCATCTTCTTCGCGCCATTTCACGCGATCTTTTTTCGATAGACCCCAAGGGTTACCTTGACGTTCGATATTTTGCACGGCACGTTGGATTTCAGAATCCATCTTCCCTTCCGTCATCACTAAGTAACGACGCAGGTCAATGATCGTTCCAACGTGTTCGTTATTTACTGGGCAAGCATCTTCACAGTTCCGGCAAGTCGTACATGCAGAAAGCTCTTCAGCAGTAATGACGTCACCTGCAAGACTCATATTTTGAATTGTTGCTGCAGCCTCTCCCTCGCTACTGGCCATATTTCCAGTAGAATTCGAGAATGCATAGCTCGGCACCCAAGGTGAATTACCAGTTACTGCTGCTCCCTTTTCTGTAAGATGATCACGCAGTTTAATCATAATATCCATTGGGGAAAGCATCTTCCCGGTACCTGCAGCTGGGCAGACGTCGGTACAACGGCCACATTCCACGCAGGCGTAAAAATCAATCATCTGGTATTGGCTGAAGTCCTCAATTTTCCCTACACCGAAGGAAATTTCTTCTTCCTCGTCTTCCGCGTCCATTTCAAAATCAATTTTTTCTAACTTTCCAGGAACCTTTTTACTTAAAAATACGTTGATTGGTGCTGCAATCAAGTGGAAGTGCTTGGATTGCGGAACGTATACTAAAAAGGTAAGCAACGTGAGCGTATGCACCCACCAAGCAACGAAAAACAGTACCATCGCTGTCTCTGGTGATAGAAAACTAAAAGCTGTTGCAATTAAACTCGCAACAGGCTCTGTCCAGGTTACTGCCCGTTCCTCCCAGAGCATGAGCATCCCATTTCCAGCAAGGACAGAAAGCATGAGTGTCCCGATGAAAATAAGTACAAGACCTGCTTTAAATCCGCGCTTCAGTCGGACAAGCTTTTCCATATAACGGCGGTAAAATGCCCAAAATACCGCTACAAGGATCATCAACGTAACGAGTTCTTGGAAAAAGACGAACCCTGGATAAAGCGATCCGAATGGCAAATGGTTGCCCGGTGATAATCCTTTGATGAACATGTCAATTGCGCCGAACTGGACAAGGATGAATCCATAGAACATCATCACATGAATCGTTCCAGACTTCTTATCCTTCAGCAGCTTCGATTGACCGAAAACAATTTTCCCTACGCGTTTTAGACGTAATTTGATTTCGCCATCAAACTCTGACTTTCTCCCAAGTTTGATATAGGACATTCTCGTTGCAATGACTCTAGCAAATAAATAGATTGCATAGATGGTTACAACTAAGAATGCGATCCAGTTAATAATTTGAAATGTATCCATTTAAATGCCCCCTCTTTTTTCATTTATTCAGAATGATAGCGATTACATGGTGTTCTAAAAAAATTTCTCGTCTGAAATGATATAGATACATATCATTATAGTACATACTACTTTATAGGTGAATGACCATTCAGTCAATAGTTTTGTCGAAATCTTTTAGTTTGTTTTGTCATTCATGCGAGATGGGGATGCTAATTAGGAAAATAATTGCTATTTGTTTGCCCATTCATACTGGATAAACTCGATAATCGGAAAATAATTACCGTTTGTTTTCCTATTCATGCTAGTTCAACACGAGAATGGGAAGATAAACACCGTTTGTTTTCCCATCTACACTGGATCAACACGATAACGGGAAAATAAACACCATTTATTTTCCCACTCAAGCTAGATCAACACGGTAATGGGAAAACATCTACCACTTGTTCCCCCATTAATGTAAGAAGAACCCTAATCATAAAATCTTTCAAACAACAAAAAAGAGCCAAATCAATTCCTTTCACAAAAGAAATTAATTTGGCTCTTATGTTCTTTACATTTTCTCCGGTGCGGTTACGCCGATTAGGTTAAGTGCGTTGGCGATAGTGATACGGACTGCTTTCATTAAGGCGATTCTTGCAGTTGTCCGTTCCGGTGCATCTGCATCAAGTACTTTCTCTGCGTTGTAGAAGCTATGAAGTAAGCTTGCGAGTTCGAATACATAATTCGTTACGCGTTGAGGTGCATGCTTTTCCGCTGCGTCAGCGACCGTTTGCGGGAAGGAGCCGATCTTCATAAGGAGCTCTTGCTCTTTTTCTGATGTAAGCTCTGCAAAATCAAACTTCCCATTAACATCGAAACCTCTTGTTTCCGCTTGAGAGAGCATCGTACAGATCCGTGCATGTGCATATTGCACGTAGTAAACCGGGTTTTCGTTGGACTGAGAACGAGCAAGGTCTATATCGAAATCAAGCTGGGAATCGTTGGAACGGGCGACGAAGAAATAACGGGTTGCATCAATTCCGACCTCTTCCATCAGTTCACGCAAGCTCACAGCTTTTCCGGTACGTTTACTCATTCGTACCTTTTCCCCGCCTTCAAAGAGATTCACCATTTGAATGATTTTTACTTCCAGCTTATCTGCCGGGTAACCGAGCGCTTGAATCGCTGCGTTCATACGAGCGACATAGCCGTGGTGATCGGAACCCCAGACGTTGATGAGTTTATCGAAGCCACGGTCCAATTTATTTTTATGGTACGCGATATCCGGTGTCAGATACGTGTAGTTACCATCCTGTTTAATGATGACACGGTCTTTATCATCACCAAATTCCGTCGTCTTGAACCACGTTGCACCATCTTTTTCATAAATATAGCCACTCTCTTTCAGCTGCTGGACTGCATTCGGTATTTGATCATCTTCATATAAGGTGCGCTCCGAGAACCAGTTATCGAATTCGACATGGAAGTCTTTCAGGTCACGTTCAATATTTCGCAGTGAAGCCTTAAGTCCATACTCTTTCATGTATTCAAAGCGTTCTTCATGAGATTTTTCCAGCCATTTATTGCCGTCTTCTGCGACAATTGCTTTTGCCATATCGATAATGACTTGTCCGTGATAACCGTCTTCCGGCATCTCAACGTCTTCACCGAGCTCCTGCAAGTAGCGTGCTTCAACCGAGAACCCTAGCTTATCGATCTGGCTGCCGGCATCGTTAATATAATACTCCCGTTCGACATTATAGCCTGCCGCCGCGAGCAAACTACTAAGCACGTCCCCATAAGCTGCTCCGCGGGCATGACCAAGGTGGAGGTCACCAGTCGGGTTTACCGAAACGAACTCTACTTGGATACGTTTGCCTTTACCAGCATCACTTTTCCCGTAATTGTCCTGCTCTCTAAGAATTGTCGGGATGATTTGCTCGAGAAGATCATTTTTCATAAAAAAGTTAATAAACCCAGGTCCTGCGATTTCGATTTTTTCAATTGATGCTTCTGTCTCGTTGATCACTTTTACAATCTCGTCAGCAATCTGCCGTGGCGCTTTCTTTGCAATTCGGGCAAGCTGCATGGCAATATTCGTTGCAAAGTCACCGTGGGATTTATCTTTTGGTTTCTCTAAAATAATTTCCGGAAGTTCTTCTGCGCTTGCAAGGTCTGACTTAAGTACGGCTTCCGAAATTTCTTGTTTCAATTTCTGTTCTGTTTGTTCCAGTACGTTCATCTGGGGTCCTCCTCTATAATAATAAGTTCCAATGTATGCTTTCGTTCATCTTGCCCATTTAGTTTAACAGTGTAATCCAGGTTCAATCGCGCTGGTATGCCTTGCCCCAATGGCTGATACATCATCAGCTGCGTGAATGTTTCCATATGCAGGTTTCCATGCGGGTGTTTGTAAACATTTTCTGTTACTTGACCAAGGCGAAATTGCTGATGCATCGAGACGGCACCGGTTCGTTTAATCGTCACTTTCTCTTTCTGGATTGTGATAAGTGATGAAATTTCCATATCATCTATTGTTTCTTCAAACCTTAGTACATCCAGCTTGCCCTTCCGGAAGAATACACCGGTTGCTTTTATATGATTTACTTCCTTGTCTGAAGCATCCTGAATCTTCATTTTCAATTGAAGCGCAACACGCTTTTCTGGCTCGTTCATCCTATCGCCTTTCCTTTTTGAATAATGACCTTATTATATCGGTAAGTTGACATGGTAATCAATAAAAAGATGTGTTTTTCTTTTACTCACACTTTGTTGGCTACTTTTTAGATATATTCCAAGTTGGTGGATTAACAAATCAGGAGGGAAAATCTATTGGTGTTCAGTGCGGTGATCCGGTTTATCCTTGATACATAAGGATTTCAAAAAAATGCACCACGATCATGCAGTCTATATACTTTTGGAGGAATTATTTTGGTTAAAGTTGGTATTATTACAGGAAGCACGAGTAGCTTTGAAAACCGTAAGAGAATTAACGAGTTTGATACACAAGGAATGGGGCGTCCTCCTTTCTTTTTTATTGTTTAAAATCGGCCAATTTCTCCCATACTGTAAAAAAAGCTAGGTTTAGGGAGCTGGGTGTCAGTGAAGAGGCGAAGAAAGCATCGGTTGCTGTGGCGGTTGGTGCGGCTCGGTATTTATATGGTCATAGCGCTTATTCTTTTTGCAGTTTTTTTCTTAGCATTCATTTACCTCTTGGGACCACCCCCAATGGGAGCGGAGCAGGATACGAAGATTTACAGCAGGGATGATGCGGTAATTGGAATTGAGAGCGGGATACGGAACCAGTATTGGGTCGAGAAGGAAGATCTATCGGAAAAAGTGATTGCTGCAACGATTTTAATCGAAGACCATCATTTTTATGAGCATCATGGTTTTGATTTCATACGTATTGGCGGAGCGATTATTAAAAATATCCGTTCTGGTTCACTCCGGGAAGGTGCGAGTACGATTACCCAACAGCTCGCTCGGAATTTATATTTGACCCATGAAAAGACATGGATCCGGAAGTTGAAAGAAGCGTTTTATACCGTACGGCTTGAGATGCATTATACGAAAGATGAGATCCTGGAAGGGTATTTGAACACGATTTATTACGGTCATGGTGCTTACGGGATTGAGGCGGCGAGTGAGTATTTCTTCGGTAAACCGCAAACGGACCTGTCGTACGCGGAGACAGCGATGCTTGTTGGGATTCCTAAGGGACCGACCTATTATTCGCCTTTTAATAACGAAGCAAATGCCGAAGCACGAAAAGAATTGATTTTAAAGCGTTTATGGCAAGAAAAGATAATCGATGACGCAACATATCATACGGCAATTAGAGAAAAACTTGAGTACCGAACGGATAAAGATGAAGGACGCGAGGAATTTGCCGGGCATTTCCAGGACATGGCGATGAAAGAGGCAGCTGCGATTCTTGGAGTAACGGAGCAATTAATTCGCGCGGGTGGTTATGAGCTCTATACGACGATTGATGAAACCGTTCAGGAACAGGTAGAAACGGCCATGAAGGAAATTATTCCAGAAACGACAGAACTAGAGGCGGGGGTTTTCTCTGTAGATATCCATTCAGGAGAAGTCCTCGCCCTTGCTGGTGGAAGAAGCTATCAGGCAAGTGAATTTAATCGGGTACGGAATGCTTTTCGGATGCCAGGGTCAAGTTTCAAACCTTTTTTATATTATGCTGCACTGGAAAACGGCTTTACACCACTGACGAAATTGATGAGCGAACCGACTACATTCCGGCTCGAGAATGGGAACGTGTATGAGCCGGGAAATTTCAATCATTATTATGCTTATGGGCCTATTACACTCGCCGAAGCAATCGCCCTTTCCGATAATGTGTATGCCGTTCGCACAGGTCTGCAGCTTGGTATCGAACGGTTCATTGATACTGCGCAAATTTTTGGTTTTGAAAAAGAGTTGCCTGCCGTCCCTTCCCTTGCGCTTGGGACAGCGTCTGTTACGTTAGAAGAGCTTGTCACAGCTTACGGGATGCTTGGAAATGGAGGAAAAGAGCTGGAAACATATACGATTCGAAAAATCACGGACAAAAATGGCCAGGTACTATATGAGCGAAAAAGTTCAAACGGACGACAAGTATTGAATGAGCAGACGAGTTTTATTTTGACCCAGCTGCTTACCGGGATTTTCGAACCGAAGCTGAATGGCTATATGCCGGTCACTGGAAGTCCGATTTCCCATCATCTAACAAGACTCTATGCGGGTAAATCCGGGACGACAGAGGCCGATAACTGGATGATCGGTTATAGTCCTTCTGTTGTGACCGGTGTATGGACCGGATATGATGACCACCGCGTTATTACAGCAGTGCAAGAAACGACGTATGCGAAAGAGATTTGGGCCCGTGTGATGGAAAAGGCACATGAAGGGGAACAGCAGGAAAACTTCCCTATCCCAGATGGTGTCGTTGGGGTTCCGATTGATCTTGAGACAGGTTTACGGGCGACTCCCTATTGCGGAGAAAGCCTTATGATGTATTTTAAAAAAGGGACGGAACCAGTTGATTATTGTGAGCCAACAATTGCCCCGGAACAGGAAGATAATGATGATGGATTTTTTAAAAAATGGTTTCAGCTGTTGTTCGAGTAGCTTTTTACTTTCGAGTCTTTGAAAATATTTTTAAGACGCGGGAGGTGCAGTAACTTTTCGGTAAGGTTGGTTGACTAATGCCCAGAATACCTGTACCATTGTATTCGTATGTAAATAGACCTTCGTTAGGTAAGGCTCCTGTGTTGGAGATACGCTACTGCCCAAAAATGTCCAAAGACGCCAATGGGTCAACAGGAACCATCGACATAAGGTGGTTTTTAATGTAGCTGGATATGATTCCTATGCCACACAGTGCTAAAGCTCTACGATTGGAGGATATTTGATAAGCTTTTTTAACTGTGTTCGTAATCAGAACTCTTCTTAATTATGCTTTTTTCAATACACCTTCTAGCCGTAGAAGGTGTATTTTTATTTTTATGAACAAAGGCGCAAGCGCCCGTTTAGCAACGTACAAACTGGAGCACTCCGGAATGAGATAAAGGAAACATGCCCCTTTAGGGGTATGCCGATGTTGGGCTTTAGCCCGTATTTAAGCGGCCCTCCTTTAGTTTTGAGTTGATGTTGACTTATCGATTGGAGGAGTGTGAAGTTTGGGACTGCGCACTGCTCGTCCCACCAAAAGATCTGCTAGTTGCTGGGCGCTGGAGCCGGACGTGGCTAACCCTGGATACCTAAGATATCACAGCATTTTAATTTGTAGTTTCTTATATATTTAGAAAGGATGTGGGATAGATTGGATCTTATTCCCGAACCCAATTCGGAATCATATTTTTGTTGCATGATGGAAAAGTTAAAACAATTCAGGAGTCTATTCTCACATATTTTTTTATTTTAGTAGATTGACTCCTGTCAAAGGAGGAAATTACGATGGTTAAACTAACCAAAAAAACACGGGAACAATATACAAAATTAATTTTAGATACTTTAGATGCTGGCGATAAGGAAAAGTTTCGAGATACTTTCTTAGACTTACATCCATCCGATCAACTCGATATTTTCGTAAAATTGGATGGTGACGCTAGGTCGCGGGGGTATTCCTATCTTACACCAGGGGAATTTGCAGAGATTTTTGGCGGATTAGACATAAGCGACCAAAAGCTTTTCTTTTTAGAATTGGATGAAGACTACTCTATTCGTATGTTTAATCAAATGTTTACAGACGATGTTGTGAACTTTTTGACAGAAATTAATAGTGAACGAGCTGAAGATATTTTACTCCAAATGGATAAAGAAAAGGCCGAGAAGATAAAAGCTTTGCTGTCCTATGCTCCTAAAACTGCTGGAGCGATTATGACAAAAGAACTGATCAGTATCTCGTCTACAGATACTGCTGCCGATGTATTAGAGATGCTTAGAAAAGAGGCTCCAAGTGCCGAAAGTATTTATTATCTTTATGTAGTCGATTGTGAGGGAATACTAGTAGGGGTCGTCTCCTTGAGGGACTTGATCATCGCTGCTCCCGACGAGGTAATAAAAGATATTATGACTACAAGAACAGTGTCTGTTCCAGAGGATATGGATCAGGAAGATGTTGGCCGGATGATTAAGAAGTATGACTTTCTTGCCGCTCCTGTTGTTTCCAAAGATAATCATCTACTTGGTATTGTTACATTTGATGATGTCATGGATATCCTTGAAGAAGAAGTTACAGAAGACTTTGGAGAAATTTCAGCTACCAAAGGGGCCACAGATTTGACATTAAGTCCATTTACAGCCGCAAAAAAACGTGCGCCTTGGATTATCATTCTCATGCTCTTTGGATTAGTTACCGGTGGTGTAATCAGACAATTTGAGGAAACACTTGAAGCTGTCGTCGTGCTTGCTGCTTTTATTCCTATGATTATGGGTTCTGCGGGAAATATCGGAACGCAATCACTAGCTGTTGCAGTGCGTGGACTAGCACTTGAGACGATTGAAGACGGAGGATTCTGGAAAATGATTAGGCGGGAATTCAGTACAGGAATTCTAATTGGAATTATATGTATGGCACTGATCAGCGTTATGATTACCATTATATTTGGTAACTGGATGGTAGCATTAATTGTCGGTGTGTCCATCCTCTGTACATTCGGTATTTCGGCTGTCATTGGTTCAACTATCCCATTAATCATTAATAAACTAAAACTTGATCCAGCAATTGCATCCGGTCCTTTCATTACAACTGTTAATGACATAGTCGGTCTGCTTATTTATTTCTCAATTGCGACTTCTTTAATGGCGTATCTTTAACAAAGGCGCAGAGCGGACGTGGCTAGTCCTCTCATAAAAAGTAACCAACGAGCAGTGAATGTCCAGTTCAGCTGCTGTTGGTTACTTTTTTGTCCTAGTAATACATTAACGTCCATGTATACTCATTTTACAAATTCCCACGTTAAAGTACAACTTTTTATATCCATTTTTAACATCCGTCACAATTTGTTCACTTTTTATAGAGAGAGGGCTTTTTTCAATTCATCCGAGGAGTTGTTCCACATTTCTTCGTTGAATTCCCTTAAGTAATCACCCAACAGCTTTTTCGAATGGTCATCCATATGGTCGACGACAATCTTCCCTTTTAAAGATTGTTCCATATGTTTCACATGTTCGCCCATTGATTTATAGGCGCGCTTGATTTCCCGGTCGACACGAATCTCACTCGCAGCAACTCCGGCGTAATATGTTCCTTGATCATTGCGATCAAGGTTCACCCACACGATCCAGTACAGCTTCCCATTCGGCACTTCTTCTTTATTCGGTATCCATTTCACCCGGCGCTCGACATCACTCCGCGCATGCATCGCGGCCATGTCAACATATGCTTTATTTTCATTCGGGTCAACGATAATGGATGACATGTTTTCGAGGCTGATCACCCCAGCTCCATATCCACCGTGCCCGTCGGTTGAGTCATCTTTAATGATCGTAAAACGATTTTTCTTTTTCTTCTGTTCATCGTTCATTTGAATAACTCCCTTCCTGATATTTTAAGTTGGGACATGGGGTCAGAGCACCTGTCCCAATCTGGGACAAGTGCTCTGACCCCATGTCCCAGTCACGTGCTGCGTATTTGTTTGATGAATTGGTAGGCTTCGTTTATTTCTGCTTCGGTGAAGTTTTGTTTTGGTTTCATTTGGTGCAGTTTTTCAATCTGCTCGCGCTTATCCAGATGTTCAAAGAAAAGAATCGTGGATACGAGTTCGAGAAATCTGGAACTTCGCAACTGGAGCAGTTCCGTTTTATCCGTAATGTCTGGCATATCGAGGGTGAATTGCTTAAGAAAATCCTCTCCCGCCTTTGTGACATCATAATGATACTGGAAATAATTTGCTTTATCTTCCCGCGTCTCTTCTATAAATCCAAGATTACAAAGCTCCTCTACCCGTAAAGTCAGTTCTTCGGAATAAGGTCCGTAGAAATGAAATTGGTATTTCTCTTCGAACGGGACCGCAGATTTTTGTAAAATATAAATCATCTTCTGTAACTTTTTCCTCCCAGTGACTCCACCTGTCAACTGGAAAAAGTGAATTAATTTTGCATGGTTAATCAACATTGCTACTCTCTCCCTGCCCATAAAGAATTTCCAAAATCGCATTCCTAACCCGCTTGTCTGTCAGGGCCTTCAGCAAATCCTCGGGGAAATATAATTTATGATCGGTCCGTTTTTTCCCTGAAATGGATTCGACAATATCGGAATGCCGGGATAATTCCTTCAGATTCCCATTTGGCATCTGTAAGTGGATTGGCAACCGTTCTTCCTCTTCCCCAGGCCGGTAAAAATCATACGGCAAATCAGAGGAAGAATCAACGACTAAATAGTATTCCGGATCAATGCCCGCTTGCTTGAACAGCCTCATGAGTTCCATGTAGTCATTCATTTGCAAATTCGGATTGAATTCCACATATTTAAGCAACCGGCGATTCATAAACCGCTCACAGAGATCACTTAGAATAGCATCATCTTCCTCTTGCCAGAGGTGAAAATAGTACTGGACGATGGTTTCATCGAGTTTCACATAATCTGCTAGCGTTACATTTTCCTCGAAAAAGGAAATAAAATGAGTCGGTTCCAGTTTGAATTCATAATCCGGATCTTGGTAGAGCGCTTTTGCCCGCCCGAAGATTTTCGATAAAATTACCTCGGCACTGCGGGTAACCGGATGGAAATATACTTGCCAGTACATCTGATAACGGCTCATAATATAGTCTTCCACCGCATGCATCCCGGTCGATTTAATAACGACCTGATCTTCAATCGGACGCATGACACGCAAAATCCGTTCCATATCAAAATGACCGTAGCTCACTCCCGTATAATAGGCATCCCGCTGGAGATAATCCATCCGGTCCGCATCAATTTGACTGGAGATCAAGCTAACAACAAGTTGGTCTTCATATGTTTTCCCAATGACATCGGCAACACGGTTCGGAAAGTCAGGGCCCACCTTCTGTAAGACCTCATTTACTTTCGTATCCCCGACGATAATCGCTTGTGTGAAGTACTCGTGATCCAGTTTGAAAACCTTCTCGAAGGAATGGGAGAACGGACCGTGGCCTAAATCGTGAAGCAGTGCTGCAGAGAGGCATAGCAAGCGTTCTTCGTTATTCCAATGCTCGCGGCCTTTAAAATTATTAAGGATCCGCCGGACGATTTCATAGACCCCGAGGGAATGGTTGAAACGGCTATGTTCTGCACCATGGAAGGTCAGATTCGTTGTGCCAAGCTGTTTGATCCGTCGCAACCGCTGGAACTCTGGGGTAGCGATCAAATCCCAGATGACACGGTCCCGAACATGCACATACCGGTGAACCGGATCTTTAAAAACCTTCTCCTCTGATAATTGTTCATCTTTATATGCCAAATTTTCCACCCGTTTCTTTTCGGTCATTGTTCATTATATTATATAATAGATTCGTACAGGAAAAAAGGATAAGGAGATAACGATGAAAAATTGGGATGAAATAATAAATTATGAAACATTTCGCTATATAGATCATACCAAACTTAAGGAATTCGAGGGGAAACCGAATTCGGCAATCACTTCCTTTGCGATCGATGACTCGATTGCGACAGCGGTAAGTGAGAAAAAGTCCCCTCCTGCAATTCGGCTTTGGGCGCATCCGAAAACGATTGTACTCGGAATCCCGGATGGCAGGCTTCCTTTTATTGATGAAGGTGTTTCTTATTTGCAAAGCTTAGGATATCATGTGATGATACGGAATTCCGGTGGGCTTGCGGTGGCACTTGATGAACATGTGCTGAATTTATCCCTTGTCATACCCGATGTAAAGCATGTCTCCATTCACGATGCATATGACGCGATGTTCCAGTTCGTCCAGCATATGTTCCGCGATTTGACGGCAAATATTGCAGCGTACGAAATCGTCGGCTCTTATTGTCCCGGGGATTATGATTTAAGTATTAACGGGGTAAAATTCGCCGGCATCTCTCAGCGTCGGATTAAGGATGCTGCGGCAATTCAAATCTATTTGGATGTGAGTGGTGATAGTAAGAAGCGCGCACGTCATATTCAGAAGTTTTACAAGTTGAGCAAGAAAGATGAAGAAACAACATTCGTTTATCCTGAGGTGAAGCCAGAAGTGATGGGGTCCCTTTCTGAACTATTGAATTATCCGCTGACGGTCGAGGATGTGAAGCAGCGAACCCTTGATGCTTTAAAGGAATTGAGCGGTGAAATCATTACTACCGAGTTTTCAGAACTGGAAAAGGAAACCTTCATAAAAAGGTACGAACAAATGGTAAAACGAAATGAAAGAATTAAATAAAAGGATAGGGAGCGAGAAAAGGAAGGTGCAGCTGTTCGAGCGATTAGAGAGCTTGTAATCAAACGAACGAGAGAGGGTCACAGCTGTTCGAGCGATTAAAGAGCTTGTAATCAAATGAACAAGAGAGGATCACACTTGTTCGACCGATTAGAGAGATTGTAATCAAATGAACAAGAAGATTGTCACAGCCTTTCGAGCGACTAAAGGACGCCTAAGCTTCCAAATTCGTATCTCCTTCATGTGCGCAGAATTAAAAAGCAGTGAACCAACATATGGTCCACTGCTTGCATTATTTTTATAAAATACGAAATCAATATTCTACCAATCCCTTGTTCCGTCTGCTCGAGCTGATAAGCAAGCTGGGTCAGAGGTGTTCCCCACTTCAAGTGGGACAACACCTCTGACCCCATGTCCCAATTATGCTTGGGCGGCGGTGATGATTGCTAGTTTGTAGACGTCTTCTGTGCTACAGCCTCGGGATAGGTCGTTTACTGGTTTGTTCAATCCTTGTAGAATCGGTCCTACCGCTTCAAAGTTACCGAGACGTTCTGCGATTTTGTAGCCGATGTTTCCAGCTTCAAGGCTTGGGAATACAAAAACATTCGCGTCCCCTTTGATTTCTGAATCTGGAGCTTTTTTCGCGGCAACGCTTGGTACGAAGGCTGCGTCGAATTGGAATTCACCATCAATGACGAGCTCTGGATTATTTTCTTTCGCTATTTGAAGCGCCTCTGCTACACGCTCTGTTTCTTCTGATTTTGCCGATCCTTTTGTAGAGAAGCTTAGCATTGCTACACGTGGATCAATTCCGAAGAGATCTGCTGTGGTTGCACTTTCTGCGGCAATTTCTGCAAGATCGTTTGCGTCAGGTGCAATATTGATAGCACAGTCGGCAAATACATATTTTTCCTCATTTCGGACCATAATGAATACACCGGAAGTTTTCTTCACTCCAGGTCTTGTTTTGATGATTTGTAATGCAGGACGCACGGTGTCTGATGTGGAATGAACCGCTCCACTTACAAGACCATCTGCTTCTCCCTGATACACAAGCATCGTCCCGAAATAATTCTCGGTCTGTAAGATTTCTCTTGCGCTTTCCGGGGTGGCTTTTCCTTTACGGCGCTCGACAAAGGCATCCACCATCGCGGCGAATTCCGAATAATTCGTTGGGTCAACAATCTTACATCCGCTAATATCAAAGGATAAGGATGCTGCCTTGTCTTTAATTGCAGCTTCTTCTCCAATTAGTACAGGGGTAAGAATGCCCTCCCCCGCTAGCTTCGATGCTGCTTCAAGAATACGCTCATCTAAGCTTTCTGGGAATACAATTTTTTTATTTGCAGCTGATACTTTCGGTTTTAGTTGTTCGAATATATCGCTCATATTATTGCCTCCACTAAAATTGACTTTAATTTTATTTTACGCGATTCGACTTGAGATTTAAAGAAATAACCATTGAGGGAGTGCAGATATTCGACAAAGTAATGACAGACACGTTCCGAGGTGAATCAACATTCGTAAATATGTTATAGTAAAACCAGAATTCATTAATTTAAGGTAATGTTCAAATAGGAGGATAAAAAGGACCGAGGTCGGCTAAGAGCGCAACGTCCTGTTGCAACGCCGACACTAGCACGTCCTATGCGTCGAAATTCGAGGCGGCGAAGCTTTGAGCACCGGAATGTACGTCAGTAGGTACATGAGGAGCGAAAAAGCAAGCCAACGAAGAAGTTCGAAGTGTCATTTTTACCGGACTTTTTGAACAACCTCTATAAGGGAGAGATCATAATGGCTGAAGCAGTAGTAACCATGGATGGTTGGTGTAAGTTACATGATACACGTACTTTTGATTGGTCGACATGGAAATTAACATCAGAAGAAGAACGCAATGCGGCAATTCAAGAATTTCAAGAATTAATGAAGAAATGGGATGCTGTTGAAGCAGATAAAGCAGGCAGTCAATCCGTTTATAAAGTTATTGGAAACAAAGCAGATTTACTATTTATTTTCCTGCGTCCGACAATGGATGAGTTAGAAGAGATTAAGCGTGATATTAATAGATCAAAATTAGGTGATTTCCTTATCCCGAGTCATTCGTATGTGTCCATCGTCGAAATGACGATGCATAATCCAATGGAGGAAGGGAAAGACCGGGAGCTATCTCCTCAAGTTGAAGCAAGATTGAAACCAATTTTACCGAAATGGGAGTATGCTTGTTTCTATCCGATGAATCGTCGTCGCGAGCAAAATGCAAACTGGTTTGAAATTTCAAAAGCAGAACGTACTCGCCTGCTTTATGAGCATGGAATGACAGGTCGTAAGTATGCTGGAAAAGTAAAGGAAATTATTAGCGGATCTATTGGGCTTGATGAGTGGGAATGGTGTGTGACATTGTTTGCGCACGACCCATTGCAGTTCAAAAAGATTGTTTATGAAATGCGTTTTGATGAAGTGACGACAAAATACGGCGAATTTGGTGACTTCATCATCGGTGCATACTTGCCAAATGATGATTTCGCAGAATACTTTAGTTTATAAGAGTTTGTATCAAGGGTCCGGAACTTGAAATATAAGTTCCGGGCTTTTTTTGTCATCATTTTGCCCAACTCACATACATATAATTAGTGAATATTCATCCTGACTGTCCGAATGTTTATCATTAATCTTGTTTTATATGAGGAGGTTTTTCAAAATGAGTGAGGAAAAAGAAATAAATCAGAATCAAGAGGAACAAAGCTTTTATAATTATCCTAACCAGGTGTATTATCCGCAGCAACAACAGCAGACTTACGGATTCTACCCGATGTATCCTGCTGTTCGGCAAATGACACCCCCGCAGCAACAAGCAGGAAGCCATGGCATGCTTCCGCTCCAGCAATCGTATATTGAAAATATTTTACGTTTAAATCGCGGGAAAATGGCAACCGTCCATATGACATTTGAAGGGAATAATAGCCGTACTTTTACGGGGATCATCGAAGCTGCGGGGAGAGATCATATTATCTTAAGCGAAGAAGGAACCGGCCGTCGCGTGCTTTTACTCATGGTCTACTTGGATTATGTCACCTTTAACGAAGAAATCAACTACGACTACCCCTTCGCCGCAACGGGTCAACAATTAGCCAACTTCCCACCACGATAAAAACAATAAAGGCGCAGATTCGGACGTGGCTAGCCCTGGATACCTCCTAGGTTAGCCACAGCATTTTTATTTCATCGTACGCTATGCAATAAAATAGGATGGCAAGTTAATTTGCCATCCTCATCTTTCAATAAAGGGGTGAAACCCGTGAAACAGACATATGAAAAAGTTATACAGATTGAGCTCCTAACGTTAGGCCTGTCCGTTGTGCTTGGTTTCATCGCCCTTTTCCAAAGTTCTATCTTCCTTGTCATTTTTTCCTTTTATCTGCTTAGCATTAGCTTAATTTGTGACGCATACAGCCATCAGTACACTTCGTCCCGCATGCTTCAAGGGAAGAAGCAACTCATTCGCGCGGTTGTCATCCTCCTGCTCGCAAGCTCACTCTTCTTTTTATAAATGTTTCAGAACCGCTGTTCCAAGCAGGACCCAACCAACAAGGAAGGAAACCCCGCCAAATGGAGTAATCATCGCAAGTGTCCGAACGCCTGTCGTGGAATATAAGTACAAGCTTCCAGAAAACAGTACGATTCCAAGAACAAACATCCAGCCTGCCCACGTAATACTTGCCGCCTGGACTTTCAACATTAAGATTCCCGTTGCTAGAATCGCTGACGTATGGAACATTTGATAATTAACGGCTTTTTCCCATGTCTCCAATTGCTTTTCCGTAAGTCTACCTTCAAGGCCGTGCGCACCAAAGGCTCCTAAAGCAACGGCCAGAAATCCGTTAATGACACCAACTAGTAACAATGCTTTCATTTTTTCTTATCTCCTTTAAAAGTCAAAAATTGAATCACCATTTGCTCCATCATGATCAATCGTAGCAGGTGCGTTCTGATTCTCTATTACAGTACTCTTCTTCTCCCCAAGCATTGCCTTAATTTCTTGTTCGGAAAACGTATTTTGTGATTGGGATGCTTGGACCTCCCGAACCGGCTCGCCTGCTTCTTCAAGAAATAGTTCAGAGAGCAATTTAATATTATTTATATGCTGAAGGAAATCTTGACCATCCTGTTCCTTAGCTATCGCAGTGTTAAGTTCCTTCATCATTTTAGTTAAGACTGTTCGATTCTCCATGCTCATCCTGTCACTCCTTTAAGTGTTCTGCAGTTCCTTCCATTATAGCACGAGTTGTGCGCTGGATGAACTTGAGAGATAAACAAAGGAGCTGAGCGGACGTGGCTATCGCTAGCAATTCCAGTCATCCCCAGCATCTTTAATTTTTAATTTCCGACACACAAAAAAGCCTCAGCTTACCGCTAAGACTCCTGCTCGGATTTATGAGGTCTGCTTGCTGCCCCTAATTGCTGCTCCTCTAGATACCGATTGTAAAGCCATGACAAAAATTCCAGTTCTCTTTGCTCTAGCGCTCTCCCTAGGACTATTTCCGTGTTTAAGCAAAACTGATTGTATTCTTCCAAAGCTTTACTTCCCCCTTTGAAAGGTCGATTGTTTGGGTCAATTATAAAGTACATTATAGCCTTTTTCAAGAACTTTACAGAAAAAAAAGAACCGGCTGATGATTCAACCAGTTCTCGTTAAGTTTATTCTTGACTCTCCAGTTTTGACTCCAGTTCTGTGATTCGTGCGTGCAAGGCGGCAATGTCCTCTTTTGTAGCAAGACCTAAGTCCTCAGCAGCTCTGCGTTTCTGGTCGTCTTGTTTCTGTGACCATTCTTCCGTTTTTTGTTCTCCTTTTTCAATGAAGTCATTCATCATTTGTTTCGCTTGCTCTTGGGAGATCTCATTTTTAGAAACGAGTTCGTCTAGCTTACTTTCCAGCTTTTCTTTACTTGCAATTGCAGCACCAAGTCCTAGTAAGAAGCCTTTCTTTAAGTAATCTGTCATCAATTACACCCCCTTTTTATTTTGCTTGCGTATCATTCTACGATGGAATAGTAATAGGATATTCAATAAAACAAAAAAAATTACGGCAATGGTCCAACCTGTATAGCGAATAGCAGCTTCATCGATCGCATAGCTGTACACGCTGATTAATGTTCCTACTACTACCATAATAAAGGAAAAAACCTCTAACAGTAAATAGTATTGATGCTTCATTTTTATCTGATTCTTTTCTTTATCCCAGACCCGGTCCCGTTCTCCGCTTTCTAAGAAATTAAGTAGAGCCCGCGGGTAAGACAACAACGGATCAGTCGCACGTCTCACATACTGCTTGGTAACAGATTCGACGATACTCTTCGTGCCGAACCAGTCCTTAATCTCATCTTTCCCCCATTTCACGATATCAATTTCCGGATTAATGGTATATAATATCCCAACGACGATCGATATCGCTCGGAGCAGATAAGCATAATCGGCAGGAAGCTGGATTGGCTGTTCTTTTACAATCTCGCTTATCTCGTCGAATACTTGATTTATCGCCTGTCTATCTAAATTTTTTAATGAAACATCGGAATACATTTCAACGGCATCAATCAACACTTCTTTAATTTTCTTCTTATTCGCGTTCGGGAGGAGGAAATTCATTTTATCCAATGCATCAATGACAATTTCATAATTATCGATAATAAATCCTTGGATGAGCAGTTTAAAATTTTCAGTATCCTGTTTCTTAATCTCTCCAATCATTCCGAAATCAATGATCGCAACGGTACCGTCCTCACGCAGCAGGATGTTTCCCGCATGGGGATCTGCATGAAATTTACCAGGATTCAGGAATTGATCGATGTAAAAGTCGAAAAGATTCTTGGATATCTGTTCCCGGTTCAGGTGATGTTC
Organism: Oceanobacillus sp. AG; assembly: GCF_009746545.1. Lineage (NCBI taxonomy): Bacteria > Bacillati > Bacillota > Bacilli > Caryophanales > Bacillaceae > Oceanobacillus > Oceanobacillus sp. AG. The sequence continues at coordinate 67,439 of NZ_WOWT01000002.1, read as the reverse complement.
CGCGAAGAATGCAGTATCCGTAATTTTTTCCCCATGAATCCATTCCATCACAAGGATACGTTTCGTACATTGTTCTTCATAAAAGTGTGGAATATGAATATTCTCCATATCACCATAGCGTCTTTTAAAATACTTTCCGAATTCAAGCTCCTGCCCGTAGTCAAGTTCACGTTCCATGACGGTGACCAGTTCATGATACAGTGCTGTTAAATCAGCTTTCTTCCCAAAGTTTGTAAACACTTTAAGAATCCAGAACACCATCCGCAGTGCGACAAAATCTTTATGGAATACTTCTTCAATCCGGTGGCGCCTTACTTTGATTGCAACTTCTTGGTCATTTTTTAAAATACCGTAATAGACTTCACCAATCGATGCAGAGGCGACTGATTGTTTCTTAATATATTTCACATGTTCATATATGTTCTCTCCCCAGTCTTCCCGGAGAATCTTTTCCGCATATTCAAAAGGCATTGACGGCACATGGTCGACAAGGCCGGTTAACTCTTGGATGAAGACATCAGGAAGAAAGTCGGTTCTTGTACTTAAGAATTGTCCCACTTTAATGAGTACGCCGCCGAGGTTTTCTGCTTTCTCCCGGTACTTCTTCCCGAGCTCTTCAAGCAGTTTGTTCCATTTCTTATTCGTCTGCTCATCCCATACGGAATGAAGGAGCAGGAATAGATATATTCTCGTTATAAATGAAATCGTAAGGGTGATAATTACTAAATAGCGATAAAGGAAATTATATTTGAGCAGCTTCCGCAAATGAACCACCTCTGTTCCTATCTTCCCTACTTTCACCTTATCTTAATCATCCGATTTACACAAACCTAAACTGAAACTTTAATCAATGTGGGTTTTGCTTCATTTCCCTCTGATTGTTAGTTGAATGAATCAGGGTTTTAGCGTCCGTTATCCCTCTCCAAACTTCCTTGGCATGACCTGGAGTTTTTGTGGTAGGAGTTTTACGAACAGTTACATCGGAGCAGAAGTTAGAATTCACTGAAATTTTATTCAGCTATTGCATGTTTTATCAGCCAGATGTATAATTATGCAGTACGTTAATTTGGAGGATGAAAAAATGTTAAAAGGATACACATGGAAGAACTATTTATTATTCATTATCCCTTCCTTGATCGGGATTCTTTTATTTATTACCCCGATTTCAACTAGTGACGGGACGACGATTCCAATTGCATTACTTGCGGGATTTATCGAGGATGCACTTGCACCTTATCTATCACTAATTATGTTGCTGATCATCTTGATTACTGCAATCTGTACAATAATCGGCTTTGTATCGCAAGGTAAAGTTTATGCACGAACACCTTTCTTCAAGCAATTATTTACTACTTCATTATTCTGGACGATTACCCGGACGATTGCTGCCGTGTTTGCGATCATGGTCTATTTCAAACTGGGACATGAGGCATTTTATAGCCCGGACACCGGTGGAACATTACTTAATGGTTTATTGCATACGTTATTCGCGGTTTTCTTGTTTGCCGGATTATTTTTGCCATTATTGACGAACTTTGGCTTACTTGAGTTCTTCGGTTCATTGATGACGAAAATTATGCGTCCTGTATTTAAACTTCCGGGACGGTCTTCGATTGACGCACTCGCTTCATGGGTTGGAGATGGGACAATCGGAGTACTACTAACAAGCAAGCAATATGAAGACGGCTTTTATACGAAGCGGGAAGCGACGGTAATCGGGACAACGTTTTCCATCGTGTCGATTACATTTTCTTTAGTTGTATTATCCGAAGTCGGACTGGAGCATATGTTTGTTCCTTATTACATCACAATTGTGATTGCCGGCGTTGTTGCTGCACTGATCATGCCGCGAATTCCACCGCTTTCACGAAAAAAGGATAGCTATATCGACGGAAGTAACGATGTTCTTGATGAAACCATTCCTGAAGGATATAACGTGTTGAGTTACGGTCTGAAAAATGCGCTGGAACGTGCAAAGAAAGAAACGAATGCGTCTAAATTCTTTAAAGAGGGCTTCCAAAACATTTTAGATATGTGGATGGGGGTTGCTCCTGTTGTGATGGCATTCGGTCTGATTGCACTTATCATCGCCGAATATACACCATTCTTCAGTTGGATCGGAACACCGTTTATCCCGCTCTTAGAACTTATGCAAGTACCAAATGCTGTGGAAGCATCCGAAACGATTCTAATCGGTTTTGCGGATATGTTCTTACCGGCAATTATCGGTTCCGGTATTGAGTCAGAGATGACACGATTCATCATTGCCGCTTTATCTGTGACCCAGTTGATCTACCTATCCGAAGTCGGAGGATTATTACTAGGTTCCAAAATTCCAGTTTCCTTCATCGACCTAGTCGTCATCTTCTTATTACGGACGATCATCACACTCCCAATCATCACACTAATCGCACACCTCTTGTTTTAGAAATCGGGACAGAGGGTCAGAGCAGTTGTCCCTCCTTTTGAGCGGGACATGGGGTCAGAGCAGTTGTCCCTCCTTTTGAGCGGGACATGGGGTCAGAGCAGTTGTCCCTCCTTTTGAGCGGGACATGGGGTCAGAGCAGTTGTCCCAGTGAGCTAAGTGAACGGGAGACTCTCATCCCTTCACTTCCGGGATTAAAAAATGAAGAAAGCAGTGGACCATCACCCGGTTCACTGCTTTCTTCATTTTTTGTAAAGATTATAGGAATCCCGTATCGGGACAGTGCCTCTGACCCCGCTGTCCCAGATCTCGAATTGGGACAGTGTCTCTGACCCACTGTCCCAGATCTTAATTTAACCCCCTGTCCCAGATCTTAATTTAGTTTTTCTCTTAGGAGGGTGGTGCGGCCTTCGATTAGTGGTTGGAAGATGCCGAGTACTGGTTTCCATGCTAAGAGATAGACGATTCCTGCTGAGATGGCGGCAAGGCCAATGAGGTCGAGTGGACTGTCGACAGAAAATAATCCCGCTTCACGGAAGTATTGGATAAAGAATCCGTGTAATAAATAGACGTAGATTGTCCGGGCTCCAAGATGGGTAACCCCTTTTATCCGTTGTTGCGGAATCCAGGCAAGGACGCTTATAACCATCAATGCCGACCCTGCATAGACGAGCAGACGAACAATTCCTCCATAGTTCTCCACCCCTAAATCACCATACGATTTCGAAGCAAGCAACCAACCGGTATTAATTTCCGGTAAATAATAGATTAAGAAGGCGAACACCGCCATAATGACAATTCCCGCTATTTTGACAGATCTCTTTTTCACAAGCATGAATTGCTCTTCCGTAAGCCAGTAGCCAATTAGGAAAAATGGGAAAAAGACAAATGTCCGCGACAAACTTAATGTATGGCCAATCTCGCCAAAGTAACCGACCACAATCCCAATCAGTAAAGCGATGCTAATACCTAGCATTGGTTTTAGCTTCTTAAATTGTTCGAGTAATATGTGCCAGCAAAATAGGCTTATTAGGAACCAGAGCGACCATTGCGGGTAAAATAAGCTCGCCTGCCAGTCCGCTTTACCAATAAGGTAATAATAGCCAGTGTACAACATCTGGAAAATAAGGTATGGCAGAAGTAATTTATTTACGAGTTTCCAAATATATTTGCTATCCCCTGCCCCCCTTGCAAAGAAACCGGAGATTAAAATAAAGGCAGGCATATGGAAAATATAGACCCATGTATATAATGTGTTCATACCAAGTGAATCCGTTGCGAACGGTTGAATCAAATGACCAAATACAACGAGGAAGATCAATATCGTTCTAGCATTATCAAAATACGCATTTCTTTCCATTGTTCTTCATCCTTTTTGTTCATGATTATTTTATTCGTCACTAAAACCATTGTACCCGCTACAGCCCCAAATAGCTGGAATGATGCGGCGTTTTCATTGTTTTGTTAGCCTCATGTAAACTAGATGACAAAATGTAATATTTTTGAAATCAAAAAAAACCATCCCTATGGAGAGACGGTTTTTTCGCGTAAACTTATACGATTGCTTCATCAGCAACGGAATCTTTATCATTAAATTTGTCTGAATCATGTGTGCCGAGAATACGGGATGTAAGTGTGCCGGCAACCATACTTCCATTCACGTTCAAAGCAGTACGCCCCATGTCGATTAATGCTTCAACAGATATCAATAAACCTGCCAGACCGACTGGAAGACCCATGGAAGAAAGGACGATAATTGCTGCAAATGTAGCTCCACCACCTACACCCGCTACACCAAATGAACTAATTGCTGTGATGATAACAAGCGGGATTAGAAAGTCAAATGCCAATGGATTGATTCCTGCGGTTGGAGCGATCATAACGGCAAGCATAACCGGATAAATACCAGCACAACCGTTTTGTCCCATTGTCGCACCGAATGAGGCAGATATATTCGCTGTTCCGTCATCTACTCCAAGTCCGTTCTTCTGTGCTTGAATATTGATTGGAATCGCTCCGGCACTTGAACGGGATGTAAATGCAAATGCAAGGGCAGGGAAAGCTTTTTTCACGTAAATGAATGGGTTCAAACCACTGATTGACACTAGGACCAAATGGATGATAAACATGACAATTAACGCTACATAAGAAGCAAGAACGAATTTACCGAGTTCAAGCACTCCCGCATAGTTCGTTGTCGCAACCATATTTGTCATTAGCGCGAGTACTCCGTATGGTGTTAGACGAAGAATCAATGTAACGATCCGCATGACAACCGCATAAATCGCATTTACACCTTTAACAAAGAGCTCTGCCTGTTCCGGCTGTTTCCTTCTGACACCTAAAACGGCGACACCTGTAATAAATGAAAAGACAACGACACCAATAACAGATGTCGGACGCTCTCCAGTCATATCAAGGAAAATATTGTTTGGAATAAAGTTTAAAATTCGTTGAGGCGTTGTCTGCTCTTCCATATCCGAATAGCGCTCTTCAAGTGCTAACGCTCGGTCACTCTCCGCTTGACCCGATTCAATCTGGTCGGCAGAAAGATCAAAAATAAGTGCAGAGCTAATTCCGACAACAGCTGCAATCATCGTCGTACCAATTAAGATACCGATAACCCAGCCAGCCATTTTCCCAAGTTGTTTCGTTTTCTCCAAGTTGATGATTGCCCGAATAATGGAAACCATTACGAGTGGTACGACAATAAGCATCAGGAGACGGACATATCCGCTTCCTACAATATCGTACCAGTCAAGCGTCCCGGTTAACACATCCGACTCCGCTCCGTAAATAATCTGCAGGACGGCACCAAGAACAATCCCCAGACCCATTGCAGTAAAGACACGCTTCGCAAAGGATACATGTTTTTTCTGCATTGTATACAGCAAGCCAATAATTGCTAATAAGACAATAATATTTATAACTATAAAGACGATATCCATCATTTCCCTCCTAAATTATTATTCCCATAGAATTAGTCTGATATAGACTATACTATGAATTAATCCGATGTGCAAGAAATGAGTTTATCAGGAAAATTTACATGTTTATTAGCTTTTCTTTAAGAGATTAAAGCTTTCTGTAAATAAAAGAAATGATTCCACAATCCGAGGTGGAATCATTTCTTCATCTTAGATTAGCCTTAAGTTCGATTTCAACATTTCCTTTAATTGCACGGGAAATCATACAGCTCGTTTCTGCTTTTTTGACTAACTTTTTCAATTTCGCATGTTCTTCATCCGTTGCGGAAGCTTTTAAGACTACGGTCGGCTTATGGATTATTTTTTTATACGTAAACACACCATTTGTCACGTCGACAATTGCTTCAGCATCGTGGGACATTTCCTCCAGTGGCAAATTCGCCCGTTCGATCATCGCCGCTAGTGTGATGACATAACAGGTCGCAGCTGCTCCAAGCAGCATTTCATCCGGATTCGTACCAATACCCGGACCATCCATTTCTTTAGGGATTGAAATCTCTGTTTTTAAATTCCCAGCATCAATCCGACCGCTACTATTTCTTCCACCCGGCCATTCCGCCTTCAAATAAAAATTATGTTCCGCCATGTAATCACCTCTTAGCCCGATTGTAGCATAATTTTTGCTATTTACTTAACAGGAAGCAAAAAAACAAAGGCGCAAGTGCCCTTACAGGCTAGGTACGCGATTCGTTACGCGGGCGCCTGGGACTACGATTACTCGTCCCACCGAAGAGCGTTTGTACTAGCACGTACAGTAGTCGCAGCAACGTACAAACTGTGCCTTACAGGACGGTAGATAGTTCGATGTTGTCCCATACGTGAGCGTACTTAATCGAACTTACCCTTTTATAGTTGCTTAAAAGAAAAAAACCAAGGAAAAATCCACCTCGGTCGTTTCTCTTCATAGCTCATCTACCCTAGCATTTATTGAATGTCTTCTGTATCCGTTGTCGTCTTCTTCGATGAGAACCAACCGATAACTGCGATTAGAACGAGCACGATGTAAAACGTTAGCTTCCAGCCCGTTGTATGCGGGAATCCTTGTGGAATAAGCGCAATATCTTTATGGGCTAGGACAAGAACAGCAAGCTTCACCCCGACCCATCCGACAATGAGAAATGCCGCTACCTCGAGACCTGGTCGTTTAGCAAGTAAACCAACGAAAACATTCGCTGCAAATCGCATAATGATTAGTCCGATCATCCCGCCGGCAAAAATAACTGCAAACTGTCCAGCATCAAGACTTCCAATATGACCGAGTCCAGTAGGCGGCAGGGCTACTGCGAGTGCAACAGCTGCCAATATGGAGTCGATAGCAAAAGCAAGATCGGCGAATTCAACTTTAAATACCGTAAACCAAAATTCTTTCGGTGTTGCCTCCTTGAGGGGTTCTCTATCCCTTGGAATGCTCGCTTCCTCTGGACTTTTCGATTTGAAACGGTCGTATAAGTTTTTAGCTGCAATTCCAAGTAAGTATATCGCGCCTAGCGCTTGTATCCACCAAAATTCTACGAGGTAAGAAATGACTAATAAAGAACCGAAACGAAGGACAAAGGCACCTGCCAGTCCATAAAACAGAGCTCTTTTTCGTTGTTTTTCCGGTAAATGCCTTACCATAATCGCTAATACGAGCGCATTATCTGCAGCAAGCAGTCCTTCCAGACCGATTAAAACGATCAATACCCATAAATATTCTAAAATCAAATCTGCACCCATTGGTACACACTCCTTCTCCTGCTTCCCTCAGCGTGGTTTTAGGCACAAAAAAATGGCCTTTATAGATAAAGGCCACAGAAAAAGACCTTTACCTGCGATGGGTAAAGGTCTCGCTAACAACAATTGTTGCCAATCAAGCCGGAGATAGGTATCTCGTAATGACGACTTAAATTGTACAGCTACTCCCCTTTAGGAATCTTTAGGAATATTAAACACTATTCTAGTTAAAATGTCAATCTTTACCCCATACAGGGAAAACATATGCGATTTGTAAAAACTTTTTCTATTCTACTGTTCCCCAAATCAAAATATTTATACATGAATAGGAAAGTTTTTTGCTATTTTTTGATGATTTCTGCAAGAATTTCATCTAGTGCAATTTGTATCATTTCTAACTTTTTCGTGCTTGCTTCTTCGCTCTTGTCCCGGACACCGTAGTAGTATTTCAATTTCGGTTCAGTTCCTGATGGGCGGAAACAAACCCAGCCGTCTTCTTCAAGAATGAATTTCATCATGTTTTCTTGCGGCAAGTTAATCGTTTCAGTCGTGCCGGTTGCTGTGTCCGTACGTTCACTCGTTACGTAATTCTCGACTTTTTCCACACGGATTCCAGCAACTTCTTCCATTGGCCGGTGACGGATCTCTTCCATAATTTTAGCTATTTGTTCTGAACCTTCTTTTCCTTCGAGTGTTAAGGAATTGAGCCCTTCGAGGTAATAGCCGTGTTTCTCATATAGTGAATGAAGGGCTTCTAAAACAGACTTCCCTTGGCTCTTCCAGTAATGGGCCATTTCCGCAGTTAGCATCGCCGCTTGAACAGCATCTTTATCACGGGTAAATCCACTTGCAAGGTAACCGTAACTTTCCTCGTAACCAAACATGAATGTTTCACCAGTTGAATCAAAACCTGCAATTTTCTCTGCGATATATTTAAAGCCAGTGAGTGTTTCAATCGTCTCTACTCCATAAGAATCAGCAATCGCTCGGCCAAGTTCTGTCGTGACAACTGTTTTAATCATCCGGGCATTTCGGTAAACGTTCAGATTGCTATGGGATAAAATATAATCGAGCAATAAAGAACCGAGCTGGTTTCCAGTAAGGACGACATATTCGCCTGCCTTATTTTTAACAGCTGCTCCAAGCCGGTCGGCATCCGGGTCTGTCGCAAGTAGGACATCGGCATTCTCTTTTTCCCCATACTGTATCGCCAGCTTAAATGCCTGATGTTCTTCCGGGTTCGGTGATTCAACGGTCGAGAATTCTGGATCTGCGACTGCTTGTTCCTCCACAATCGTGACATTTGGGAAATTCAGTTGTTTAAATCCGCGCGCAACCAAGTCTGTCCCTGTTCCGTGAAGCGGCGTGTAAATGATTTTCAGATCCTTTTCTCGTTCAAGTTCTTCCTGGCCCATCTTCGTCATTCCAATAAGATTTTCCAGGTAGGAGCGGTCTACTTCTTCACCTAGCCAGTAAAGCAGCAATTCATCTTCTAATTCCTTCTTGTCACGGACCGGTACTTGCAGTTCATCCCCTGTCGCTTGAATTGCTGCTGTAATTTGCTCCGCTTCTTCCAGTAGAATTTGGCCGCCTTGTTCGTTGTAGACTTTAAGCCCATTGTATTGTGGCGGGTTATGACTTGCCGTAATCATAATCCCAGCTGCTGCGTTCAAGTAACGAACCGCATAGGAAAGGACAGGGGTAGGCCGGATTGATGTAAAGACAGACGCGCGAATCCCATATGCCCCTAATACTTTTGCCGCTTCAACAGCAAATTCCTGGGACATGTAACGTGAATCGTAAGCGATTGCAACACCGCGTTGTTTTGCATTCACAACATGCTCCAATAAGTAATTTGCAAGTCCATTGACTGCTTTTCTTACGGTATATATATTCATCCGGTTCGTGCCGGGTCCGAGCACGCCGCGGATACCTCCTGTTCCGAACGTCAACTCTTGGTAAAAAGCATCTTCCGTTTCTTTAGGATCGTTTTTCAAATCCTTTAATTCGGCTTGGAGGTTACTATCCAAGTTCTCGAAAGCAAGCCATTTTTCAAAGGTTTGTTCCCAGTTTTTCGCCATTTCGCTCCCCCTAAATATGTATATATATCAAAATATTAACACAGCAGATTCTTTTATTCTATGAATCATGAATAAAATCATGAGTTTTTGTTAATAATACTATTATATAGTATAAATTTAAAAGCACAAAAGCAGGGAAAATGAGAATAATAGATTAGTGGGTTCGGGGGTATGGTTTTGGTGAGGAATAAACGTTTTTTTGAAGTGCTGGTTGGTCTGATTTTGATTTTCTTATTGATTTGGCTAGTTTCAATCAATGACTTTATATTTATGCCATTGTTTAAATTGGTTGGCGCGGTAGCATTTCCGATTATCGGAGCAGGGATTCTTTATTATCTGACGAAGCCGTTGATGCACTTTTTTGAACGTTTTAGAATCCATCGTATTGTCGCGATTCTTATGGTATTCGTCATTATTTTGCTCGTCGCCTTTCTCTTTGTCATTTATATTTGGCCAATTGTCCGTGATCAGACAGCGAATCTGATAAAAGGAATCCCGGCGATGGTTAAAGTTGCTGAAGACTTCATCAGTTACTGGGAAACGAATTATACGATCATACCAGATCAGGTACTGCAGGCAGTTGATGATTTCGCCGACAAGATTCCTTCTCGCATTGACGATATTATCAATCATTTATTTTCCTTCGTCGGTGGATTGATCGGTCAAGTTCTCAGTATTGTAGCAGGGATCGTGCTGATCCCATTTTTCCTTTTCTTTATGCTAAAGGATGGGGAAAAATTATTGCCGTTTATTATGAAATTTTTCAAGCCGAAGAAGGCTTATAATCTCCGAAGTTTATTGCTAAAAATCAATCAAGTCTTAACGGCATTCATCCAGGGACAGTTGATTGTAAGCTTTTTTGTCGGAGTGCTTCTCTTGATCGGGTATTCGATTATCGGTTTGGACTATGCACTAGCACTTGCTTTATTTGGAATGTTAACAAATGTGATTCCTTATCTTGGACCCTTTCTAGCTGTAACGCCGGCGATTATTGTTGGGGCATTTCAAGATCCATGGAACATTGTTTGGGTATCGATCATTATGATTGTTGCCCAACAGATTGAAAGTACACTGATTTCACCAAATGTAATGGGGCAAGTGTTGCATCTCCATCCACTTACAATTATTACAGTCATCCTTGCAGCAGGAAGTATCGCCGGCTTTCTCGGCATCCTATTCGCCGTCCCCTTCTATGCCGTCATCCGAACGATCATTATTCATTTTTACGAAACATATGTGGATTCTAAGAAAAATAGAGAAGACGCGTTGTTTTGATCAGTGCGTCTAATTCCAGGAAATACTCCGCACTTGTACTTTCTCCTGGAAGTCTGCATTCCAGACTAAATTAGAATGAAAATCGAACAATCCACTTCCCACTTAATTAGCTCTGGGAATATACGGAGACTCCAACAGGGTGAGAGGCATTGATGAGACCCTACAGCAGGCTTGCCTGCGGGGAGGCTCATCAATCGCGCAGTATATTCCCGGAGCGGGGCTAGCCCTCTAATTATGGTTTAGCTTTTTCCCTAGGAATCTATCCGAAATCATATTACAATAGATACAAAGGCTTTGGGAAAGGGGACTTTTTAGAAGATGAATAAAGAGCAGCTTTTGGGTAAATTGGATGAACTGAAGTCGGATTACGTCCGGATTCAAGGTGATATGGATAAATTGGAATATGTAAAAGGCAGAGTATCCTCAGCAGAAGGCCAACTCGTACGCCTCGAAGGAGAAATTGCCGAATTACGCAAACAACTAGAGAAAATCGAGGAAGAAGAGTAAACTTGCAATTTTACTCTTCTTTTTATGTAAAAATATGATACGATTATTTTCATAGGAAGGAGTGTTGGACATGCTCGTCAAAGAAAAAAACATACTGCAAACCTACTTCGGTTATGAAGCATTCCGCCCTGGGCAAGAAGAAGCAATCTCCCATATACTCGAACGAAAAAATACACTTGCTGTCATGCCTACAGGTGGAGGTAAATCCCTAATCTATCAAATCCCCGGATTATCCATGGAAGGTACTGCAATCATTATCTCCCCTTTAATTTCACTGATGAAAGATCAGGTGGATGGACTTGCATCCCTTGGAATTGCTGCAACCTATATCAACAGCTCCCTGTCTGCCGCTGAACAGGATATGCGGATGCGGGAAATTGCGGCAGGCAGATATAAGTTTGTCTATGTCGCTCCAGAACGTTTTGAGTCCTATCGTTTCACCGAACTGATGCAAGAGATTCATATTTCGCTCGTCGCCTTTGATGAAGCGCATTGTATTTCCCAATGGGGGCATGATTTCAGACCGAGTTACCGCTCGATTGTCCCGCGCCTAAAGGAGTTTGGCAATATTCCTGTCTTTGTCGCGCTTACTGCAACGGCGACAGAGGAGGTTGTTGAAGATATTCAGTCCCTACTAAGCATTCAGAACGAGCAGACCGTAAACACCGGCTTTGCTAGGGAAAACCTCTCCTTTCATGTGGTTAAAGGGAAAGATAAGCAGACGTATATTCGCAGCTTCCTTACCGAACATAAAAATGAGCCAGGAATTATTTACACGGCAACCCGGAAACAGGCGGACAATCTGCAAACGCAGCTAAGTCAGCGTGGATTTTCTGTTGCGAAATATCATGCCGGGCTTACGGAACTCGAGCGGCAAGAGGCTCAATCCGCTTTCCTCCATGATGAAGTGACGGTTATAATTGCGACGAACGCATTTGGCATGGGAATCGATAAATCAAACGTTCGTTTTGTAATTCACTATGCGATGCCGATGAATATTGAATCCTATTACCAGGAAGCCGGAAGAGCTGGCCGTGATGGAGAAGCGAGTGACTGTATTCTTTTATTTTCACCACAGGATGTGCAAGTTCAGAAGTTTTTAATTGAACAATCGATGATGGAAGAAGATGCGAAACAAAATGAATATCGCAAGCTTCAAGCAATGATTAATTACTGTCATACCCACGGGTGTCTCGCGAACTTCATCCTGGAATATTTTGATGATACCATTGCATATGCAACCTGCGAGCGTTGCAGCAATTGTACGGAACTTCAGGAGAAAACTGATATTACGGAAGAAGCGCAAATGATTCTTTCGTGTGTCAAGCGAATGAATGAACGGTTCGGTGTCAGTATGACGGCCAAGGTACTGAAAGGGTCAAGGGATAAAAAGATTGTTCAATTTGATCTAACACGCCTCACAACATACGGGCTGCTTTCTCGGTATACCGAAAAGGAAATTACTGAAATGATTCACTTTTTAATTGCGGAAAATCTGCTGGCAATTGAAGAAGGACGTTATCCAACGATCCGCTTGAATCAGAATTCTGTCGACGTCTTGAAGGGTGAACGACCGGTAGAAATGTATACTGCGCCAATTCCAACGACAGGAGATTCCGATTTCCATGTTGGATTGTTCACCGAACTGCGAGCACTCCGGAAGGAAATAGCCGATGAGAAGAATCTGCCGCCGTATATTCTCTTTTCCGACGCTACATTAAAAGAACTAAGCCGATATTTCCCGCAAACGAAAGAAGAGATGCTGCAAATCAAGGGAATTGGTGAGGTTAAGTTTGAACAATACGGGGAAAGCTTCCTTACCCTTCTACAAGACTGGCGTGCACGTAATCCAGATGTGGAAGTAAAAGTGCTTATTTCTGCCGACACACCGGTTGTCCGGAAAAAGGATACAGATGACGAAGGGCCAAGTCATCTCGTTAGCTACAATCTTTTCCAATCCGGCAAAACAATTAAAGAAATAGCTGCAATTCGCGGATTTAAGGATCAAACGATTGAGAATCATTTATTTAAAGCATATAAAGATGGATTTACCCTTGCTTGGAATATCTTTTTTAATGAGGAAGAAGAAGCGGAAGTACTGAAGGCAAAAGAAGGAATTGAGGAAGAACGGTTAAAACCGCTGAAAGAAGCCTTACCTGAAAGCTATACGTATTTGAAAATTAAAGCTGTGTTAGTGAAAAATGGCATGATGTAGTGGGACAAGGGCTCTGACCCCAATGTCCCACTTTTTTATTCCCCTTTTACATTCAGTGCCCATGTACCTTTACGGAAGACAGGTTCGGTTGTGCCGTCTTGTTTGATGCCGTCGATATCAAGCTTGTCGGAACCGATCATGAAGTCGACGTGGATGAGGCTATCATTAACACCGTGTTTGTCCAATTCCTCATCACTCATTTCAGAGCCGCCTTTTAAGTTGGTCGGATAAGCTTTACCCAACGCAATGTGGCAAGAGGCGTTTTCGTCAAAAAGCGTGTTATAGAAAATGAGTCCAGATTGAGATACCGGGGATTCATCTGGGACGAGCGCAATTTCACCGAGACGACGAGCTCCTTCATCGGAATTGAGTAAGTGCTTGAGTACCTCTTCTCCCTCTTCCGCTTTGAAATCGACTACTTTACCATCTTTGAAAGTCAGCTGGAAGTTGTCGATTAAGCTTCCGCCGTAGTTCAATGGTTTCGTGCTTGAAACCGTACCGTTTACACCATATTTATGCGGCAAGGAGAAGACTTCTTCTGTCGGGATGTTCGGATTGAACGTAACACCGGTTTCCGCAACCGCCGAACCGCCCTTCCAAATATGCCCTTCTGGTAATTCGAGATCGAGCTCTGTACCTGGTGCTTTTAAGATTAACTTTTTATAATTCTTGTTATTTAGAACTTCACGAGCCTTTTTCAATGTTGCATTATGCTTATCCCATGCGGCAAGCGGATCGGCTTGGTCAACACGGACGATTTTCAAGATGGCTTCCCATAAACTTTCTACCGCATCCTCTGGAGATTTATCAGGGAAAATCTTTTGGGCCCAGTCTTTAGATGGAATGGATATAATTGACCAAGGAATCTTGTCATTCATCGTATATTTGCGGAAATTAACCATTGCTTCAGCTGCTGCTTTATTTGCTGCGGCTACACGAGATGGATCAATATCTTTTAATAAATCCGGGTTTGTCGAACGGATATGAAGTATGGCTGCCCCATCTTCTGCAAATTCATCATGCAATTTAACGCGCCATTCCGGGAATGAAGCAATGACCTCGTCCGGTGCATACTGGTATTTCAAGAGCGTTAACTCATCATCCACCCAGTTGATATGGACATCTTTCGCCCCGATTTCGTATGCCCTCCTTGCCACAATCTTTGTAAAATCTGCACCCTCGAGTGGAGCATTGATCATGAGTGCCTGCCCCTTCTGTAAGTTGACGCCAGTTTTTAAAGCGAGTTCAGCATATTTTTCTTGCAATTCGATACTTGCCATTTTATGACCTCCAATTGGTTCAAATTGTATACATTCTATTATTTCATAAATTGAAGAATTCACCAACTTTTTTGTAGACAAAATCATTGGACCTGCCCTATCCCTTATTGCGAACGAAGCTATTTTATGGTAAACTTAATATTAAGTTACTTTTTGTAATTACTGTAATCCCTTTTCTTAAGGCTTGACATTGGATTAGTGAGGTGATCAATATGGAGGAAATCTTATGTCCACGTTTTGAAAAGGCGATGGGGTTATTAAGTACCCGCTGGGTAGGCTTAATCTTATTTGAGTTACTGAAAGGGACAAAACGTTTCTCAGAGATGGAAGCTAATTTACCTATTAGTGGCAGATTGCTCTCCGATCGCTTGAAGATGCTCGAAAAAGAAGGTATTGTCGAGCGGAAAATATATTCTGAGTTCCCTGTCCGGATTGAATATTCGCTTTCTGAAAAAGGCCGTGCGCTCGAGCCGGTCATCCGCGAAATTCAGGCTTGGGCGGAGGAGCATGTTACGAAAGAAGAGGTAGAGACGGAGAAAGAGGACAAGGTAAAATAAATAGACAGATGTGCGCCTGATTTCATTACCTTGGGCACATTTTAAGGGCTTAGCGAATTTACTTCCCTAAGCCCTATTTTACATTCACCCAATTTCGCAGCCTGAAAGAGTGGATTACTTTCATTTGGCGTAAGTACAGCTTTCATCTGGGGGTCTGTAATCCCGATATCTCTCGCTTTTTGCGGGCTTTTTTCTAATTTAATTCATTTTCCTAACCCCGTGTTTTGCAACGTTTTTAAAAGGAGGCGATGGTTGTAAAACCATGCCTCCTTTAAGTTGTTGCATATGTGTTTGTTTTTTGACATAGGAACACCTCATTTTTGCTATGAGGTTGTTGTGTAGCCGCTCCAAATAGAAAATGATTAAGAGCTGCTGGGTCCTCTCTTCTACTTGTTTCTGTCCCAAATATATTCGGAGCCAATTTTTCGAGCGAAAGTTTTCGATTTATTCCGGCGTTCTCTGCGTTGTTCGGCACGTTCGGGTGCGGATTCGTGCAGCGTCTTCTCATAATCGGTCTCCGGGTAAACTGGCGGGACCGGGGTTGGTCTGCCGTATTCATCAATCGCTACAAAGGTAAGAAAAGCGGTGTTACATACTTCCTTTTCCTCCGTTACGAGATTCTCCGTAATGACCCGGACAAAAACTTCCATCGATGTATTCCGTGTCCACGTAACGAATGATTCGATTAAAATCGCGTCCCCTGCCCGTACAGGGGTTAAGAAGTCAACCGAGTCAATCGACGCCGTAACGACAGGATTTCGGCAATGCTTTACAGCCGAAATTGCCGCTAAGTCGTCAATATGCGCTAAAAGCCTTCCACCGAATAATGTATTATGGACGTTTGTATCCGGCGGGTGAACGTGGGTTGTTTTAATTGCTAATGAGTTGGAACAAGGTTTTGCTTTCATGGTGTCCTCCTTGATGTTCTCTTATAGAACTGGTGATAATAAGCGTGATATCGATTCTTTCAATTTGATTCCAAGCGAGCGTTTCTCATACAGTTTCTTCGTCATTTGTGTGGAGCGGCGAATGTCGTCATGGAATGCTTCGACGAGCTCTTCGGTAATTTCCTTATCATAGATCAAGGCACTCACTTCAAAATTCAGGCGGAAACTGCGTACATCAATATTCGCCGTTCCAACCGTTGATATTTTTCCGTCGACGATTAGTGTCTTCGCATGCATGAAACCGTTCTGGTAAATATAAATTTCTCCGCCCGCTTCGAGCAAGTCCCCACTGTAGGATAAGGTTGCCCAGTAGACAAATGGATGATCCGGTTTATTCGGGATCATGACCTTTACATCCACTCCAGATAATGCTGCAAGTCTTAGCGCATCCCGCAAGCTTTCATCCGGAATGAAGTAAGGCGTCTGAATATAAATATATTCCTTTGCCTCGAGTATCATCTTTATATACGCATTCTTTATCTGTTCTAAATCCTGATCCGGACCGCTCGAGACGATTTGCATGCCGGCGTCTCCTGCTTTTTCCGATTGATAATAGTGGTCTTCATAATGGATATTACTTTTAGCTGCTTGGTTCCAGTCAAGGATAAACCGCGTCTGCATCCCTTCGACGGCAGAACCCTTTACACGCAGATGGGTATCGCGCCAGTAACCAAATTTTTTATCTTTACCAAGATACTCATCACCGATATTGAATCCCCCGATATAGCCGATTTTCCCATCAATGATTGCGAGTTTTCGGTGGTTACGGTAATTTATTTTAAAATTGACGAGTTTTGCTGGGAAAAAAGCTTCGACTTGAACACCGGCATCGCGAAGTCGCTTCACATATTTTTTACTTAAACGGCGTGAGCCCATTGCATCATAAAGGAAACGGACGGTGACACCTTCATTGGCCTTCTTGATCATGACATCGGCTAGTTTCATGCCGAGCTCGTCATTGCGAACAATATAATAAATTAAATGGATATGTTCTTTCGCCCGCCGCATGTCTTGCATCAAGCGTTCAAACTTCTCCTCTCCGTCGAGAAGTATATCAACCGCGTTGTTCTGAGATAAAAGGGAAGAATCTGTTCGTAAATTTAAATAAACCAGGCTCGCATATTTTTTCATATCTGCGTCGCTATATTCGAGTTCATCATTTTCAATATCACGAAGCTGAGACTGAACCGCCGCCTTTAATCCGAGTTTACTCTTCGTGTCCCAGACAAAAATCCGTCCATTACTGATTGGCTTTCCAAAGATTAAATAAAGAATAAATCCAGCAACTGGGATAAATAAAAGGACCATAAGCCAAGCCCAGGTGGACGAAGCGTTTTTCCGCTCCAGAAAGATAATCGACAACCCGAGAATGATATTAACTAATATTGTAATGTTCAACAAAATTGCAACTAAACTCATCCAACCAGCCCTCTTCATCAATCAAATCAACTAATATACTATAATATAGCACAACTCCCCCACCACTTCGAGCGGGACATTGGGGTCAGAGTATTTGTCCCGGTGTGGTGGGACATCGGGGTCAGAGTATTTGTCCCGGTGTGGTGGGACATCGGGGTCAGAGCTTTTGTCCCAGTTCGGTGGGACATCGGGGTCAGAGTATTTGTCCCGGTGTGGTGGGACATCGGGGTCAGAGCTTTTGTCCCGGTGTGGCGGGACATCGGGGTCAGAGCATTTGTCCCAGTTTGGTGGTGGGACATCGGGGTCAGAGTATTTGTCCCGATTTCTGTTAGAAAGTGGGGCAAAGCATTTACCTCAATTAATATACCCTACGAAGACAAGTTGAACACAAAAAACATCCTACCCCAAATCGGAATAAGATGTTTCTTTCCATTTATACGTATTAACAGTCTGTAATACCCCACAGAATGTGTATCACTTTAAACATGCTCTAGCGCTTGTTCCAAGTCATCCCAAATATCTTCCCAAGCTTCAAGCCCGATCGAGAGCCGGATCAATTGATCGGTAATGCCCATCTTTAAACGAGACGCTTCCGGCACGACTGCATGTGTCATTGTTGCTGGATGTTCAATCAATGTCTCCGCATCCCCGAGACTCACTGCAATTTTAATAAAATTCAAGCGGTTCATAAAGTACTGGGCATCTTGTTTACTTCCTTTTATTTCAAAAGAAATCATTCCGCCACTCTTATTCATCTGCTTTGCTGCAATTTTTCCGTCGCTTGATTCCGTATCGCCTGGAAAATAAATCGAAGCAACTTTTGGATGCCCTTTTAACTTTTCAAAAATATTGGCTGCATTTTCACAGTGACGGCCCATTCGAATGGGCAATGTTTTCAAGCCGCGGAGCAGTAACCACGCATCAAATGGTGACATAATTCCGCCAATGTCCTTACGCGCGGTGATTGCCAAATCATCAATAAAATCTGCTTTACCGACGACAAGACCAGCAATGACATCACCATGGCCTCCAATATATTTCGTAGCACTATGAAGAACGACGTCACAACCTAAATCAAGCGGGCACTGTAAATAAGGTGTAGAGAACGTATTGTCCACGACGACTGGAATACTATATTCTTTCGCAACTTTTGTTACAAGTTCCAAATCAATAAGCTTCATTGTAGGATTGATCGGTGTTTTAACATAAATCAATGCGGTTTCTGGTTTTATTTTAGCGTGGATTGCATCTTCTGAGTCAAGCAGGGAGAAGTCTGACGTGATATTGTATTTTTCCTTCATCAGTGTTAATAATCCGTACGTGCAGCCGTAAAGCCCAGCAGAGCATAAAACATGATCATTTGACTTCGTTAAGGATAATAAAACCGCCGAGACAGCCGCCATACCTGAAGCAAAAGCAAGACCTTTCTCTCCATTTTCAAGCCGGGCAATCCGCTCCTCAAGCACACGAACGGTCGGATTTCCTAAACGCGAATAAACAAATCCCTCCTCTTCCCCGCTAAATCGTCTTTCGCCTTGTTCTGCCGTGTCAAAAACATAAGTGGATGTTTGAAATAGTGGAATGGACAGACTTCCGAGCATTTCCTTCTCATCATAACCCTCATGAATCACTGCAGTTTCAAACCTTTGATATTTCTTTGTCATATGCTTCCTCCCCTTTACTTCTCATTTCAAAATGAAGCAATATCTCTATAACTAGCATACAAGAAAAAACACTATTATGAAAGCGTTTTCCAAGGGAGTTGGGACACTTGGGGGACACTTGGGGTCAGAGCGTTTGTCCCAATGGGACAGTTACACTGACCCCAATGTCCCACCTACCAGCGGGACAAATGCACTGACCCCCTGTCCCGATTCTTGCGTTTTTGCGTAATTAGTCTTAATATTGTTTTTATACTTACAGAGGGGTTAGGATGGGGGATTGGTGACGATGGAATCGAGGGAAATGAAGTTAGGTACGTTATATACGTTTAGTGCATATTTGCTTTGGGGTTTCTTAACAATGTACTGGAAACTTCTCGATCATGTGAATCCAATGGAAACGCTCGCCCATCGAATTGTCTGGTCATTCATTTTCATGATTGCTTTACTGCTTACAATCAAACAATTCCGTTCGTTTCTCCATACGTGCCGAAATTTATTACGAAATCCAAAGGACCTACTAGCTATTGCAGCTGCTTCAATTCTTATCTCGACGAATTGGTTCTTATTCATTTGGGCAGTCGCGAATGGTTACGTCCTCCAAGCAAGCCTAGGCTATTATATTAATCCATTAATGAGCATTTTCTTAGGTATTGTCGTTTTAAGGGAACAAGTAACGATGCGACAAGGATTTGCCTTTCTTCTGTGTGCCATAAGTGTCCTTTATCTGAGCGTATCAAGCGGTGTCTTTCCCTGGGTCTCACTCGCCCTTGCAACAAGCTTTGCAATCTATGGGCTTCTAAAAAAGAAAATCAACATTAGCTCCACCCATGGCCTAACGATTGAAACGATGCTAGTTACACCAATTGCAGCGGGCTACCTTTTCCTGCTACCACGTCAAGCTTTCACTCTGTCCTCTGCTATATCCGGGACAAATCTTTTACTTATTGGCGCAGGGATCGCCACAGCAATTCCACTTTTATTATTTGCTAATGGAGCAAAAGCAATTCCGCTATCTATGGTAGGGATTTTACAATTCATTACACCGACGATCATGCTCTTCCTAGGAGTATTCGTCTATCATGAAGCTTTTTCAATAGAAAAATTTATCGCCTTTTTATTTATCTGGTTTGCATTAATTCTCTATTTAAGCTCGGTATATCATCACCCAGCGAAAAGACAGGCAAATACATAAGAATGGGGTCAGAGCACTTGTCCCAGTGGGACAGATACACTGACCCCAATGTTCCAGCGCCTGCGGGACAATTGCTCTGACCCCCATGTCCCAGACCAGCGGGACAAACGCTCTGACCCCATGTCCCGGTATCAATCTTTTTTAAAAAACCAACTAAAGGGGTTGACATTAGTCTGGATTAAACGTTATAATCATCTGTAAATTTATAAAAGATTTTTAAGTAGCGCAATTAACGCGCTTCTAGCAAATCTGAAGCAAGAAATCTTCTTATCAAGAGCGGCGGAGGGATTAGGCCCGATGAAGCCCGGCAACCTTGAAGTAAGCAATTTTACTTTTAATGGTGCTAAATCCTACAGATCTACCCGGATCTGGAAGATAAGAGGAGGATATGTATAGTAAACTATACGCCCCTCTTCTTAAGGAAGGGGGGCGTTTTAATTATTCCCCTCTCTCCAAAACATTCCAAGCTACATATTTTTCAAAACCAAGGAGGAATTATCAATGTCAGAATTCAACATTTTCAATTTAGAAACACAAGCTCTTCACTCTGGTCAAGAGGAAGCAGATCCAACATCACGGGCAAGAGCGGTTCCGATTTATGAAACAACTTCCTATGTTTTCCGGGATACGGAGCATGCACAAAATCTTTTCGGGCTCACAGAAGCAGGAAACATTTATACAAGAATCACCAACCCGACCGTCGGAGCTTTTGAACAACGGATTGCGGATCTTGAAGATGGTGTAGGAGCAGTGGCAACATCTTCCGGAATGGCTGCTATTACGCTCGCTATTCTAAACATCGCTGGAACCGGTGATGAAATCATTGCGGACAGCAATCTTTACGGTGGAACGTATAACCTGTTCCTAAACACCTTACCGAAATACGGAATCACATTTAAGCTAGTAGACGGAACAAACCCGGAGAATTTCCGTGCAGCAATCACGGATAAAACGAAAGCAATATTCGGGGAAACGATTACGAACCCAAGCTTGAACGTATTTGATATTGAAGCAGTTGCTGAAATCGCGCATGAAAATGGGCTTCCACTCATTATCGATAATACATTTGCAACCCCATTCATCACAAAACCAATTAGCTGGGGCGCAGATATTGTGATCCACTCGGCAACGAAATGGATTGGCGGTCATGGTTCAACTATCGGCGGTGTCGTTATTGACGGTGGACGCTTCAACTGGGATAACCCGCGTTTCCCTGAGTTCACAACACCGGACGATAGCTATAAAGGTTTAAAATACGCAGATGTAGGACCGGCTGCATATGCAACAAAATTACGTGTTCAACTTCTACGTGATATTGGTGCATCACTAAGTCCAAAGAGCGCATTCACTTTCATTCAAGGGCTAGAGTCTTTACAAGTACGTATTGATCGTCATTTGGAAAATACGAAAGAGGTCGTTAAGTACCTAAAGAACCACCCAGCTGTTGAATGGGTCAACTATCCAGGGCTTGAGGAGCACCCATCCTATGAATTGGGGAAAAAGTATTTAAACCGAGGCGCAGGATCTATAATTACATTTGGTATTAAAGGTGGCCGGGAAGCAGGACGTAAGTTGATCGATAACATTACCCTCTGGTCCCATGTGGCAAACGTTGGAGATTCGAAATCCCTTATTATTCATCCCGCTTCAACGACACACCAACAACTAAGTGCAGAGGACTTACAAAAGAGTGGTACGCCTGAAGAGCTTGTCCGGCTATCAATTGGTCTTGAGTCAACGAAAGATATCTTGAAAGACCTTGACCAAGCTATTGCAAAAGCAACTGGTGAAGCACCACAATTCACACCGACTGCGGATGACGCAGCTAACTGGTTGCTCCATTCGCCTTTCGATCGCTCCAATGGGTTGAGAAAGAAAACAATTGCAGTTACTGGTGTTGATGAAGCAACCGAGAAGAAGTTGCGTAACTACGGTTTTGAAGTTGTAGCGGTTGAGGAGCCAAAACAATTGAATGGCACTTCCGAAACACTTGATGCTCTTGTAGTAAATGCAGAAGAACTTCCGAAAGAAACAATCGAGCAACTTATAAATAAAGAAAGTAAAATTCTTTGGATTGAAAATAACATCGATGATGCAGCAGCAGAATATGCACAAGCAGCAGGCATTCACGTGATCGAAAGCAAGTCCATTGCGGATGAATTAGACCGTATCCGTGGCAGTAAAGCAGCAAAAGAAGCAATCGAAATATAACAATTTTTTTATTAAAGAAACGAATGCAAGGTGCGTTCGTTTCTTTTTTGTTCCTGTCTCCTCGTTTAACTTCAACTTTTTGTGCGTAGAATAATTGGGTAGATAGAGCATACTAGACAAATTAAATCCACGTTTTATACTGGTAGTAGACAGATTATAGGTGTGATACGATGAAAAAAATATTATTTATTCTTTTTGCAATCATTCTTTTAACAATAGGAATACTTTATTATATCGATGGTCAGCCCCCAGCATTAACCCAACCGTTGATCCCTGAGGAAAATGCAGAAGAATTGAAGGAAGAAATCGAACCCGAACAAGATGAACTGGAAGATAAGGAAGAAACTGAAGAAGAGGAAAACAGCTTTTCCGAACGATTAACCCATGTTGTCCGAGAGACGATTGGCCGGATTTTCCAACGGGAAGTGAAAATTGTTGCGATTGGTGACTCGTTGACCCGTGGAGTTGGTGATGCAACAAATAGTGGCGGCTATGTCGGCATTTTAGAGCGTTCCATCAATCAAGAGGACGAGATTGCAACATTTGAAAACTTTGGAATCCCAGGAAATCGGACGGATCAGCTTTTAATCCGCTTGGGGCAACCCGAAATCATTGAAGCACTGGAAGAGGCAGATATTGTTCTCGTCACGATTGGCGCCAATGACATCATGCAAGTGGCAAAAGAGAATATTACGAACCTCGAAATGGATGACTTTATTGATGAACATAGCGATTATGAAGAGCGGCTTGAAGAGGTTCTTGAAAGGCTCTCTGATATTAATTCAAATGCCGATATTTACTTGCTTGGGATCTATAATCCTTTTGAAAAGTATTTCCAAGATATCGAGGAATTAAATCAGATTGTAAATACATGGAATGAGACAGGAAGCAGCTTGGCGAACGAAATAGATAATATTACTTTCATTCCGATTATCGATTTATTTGCAGGGAATGAAGACCCTATATTTGCCGATGATAATTTCCATCCGAATTATACGGGATATTATTTGATGGCAGAGCGTGTGTTAGACTATATTTCTAGAGAAGAAGGTTGACAGCATGGCGAGAACCGATAAGCACCGACAGAAGATCAATTGGAAAACAGGTTTTTTCTTGATTTTAGCATTGAATATTGCCGGCCTCCTGCTGCTTGTCAGTTTGATCTTTTGGCCGGCGGAAGATGTGGAATTACCTAGTGAATCAGCGGAGATCAAGCAGGAAAGCTCCCAATTCATTGTAAGGACATCAAAGCAAAATTTAAATAATCTAATTAACGCTTATATTGAACATCTAACTGAAAATACACGGCATAAGTACCGGATTGAATTGGAAGAAGATGTGCATCTGATTGGAGAACTGCCAGTGTTTTCAACGACGGTCCCCCTATCTATGCATTTTGAACCGGAAGTCGCCCAAAATGGGGATATTATTTTAAAACAAGAATCTATTTCACTTGGATTGCTGGAATTACCGAATCGGAGAATTATGCAATACTTGGCTAGATACTTACCAATGCCAGATTGGGTTACTGTCAATCCAAATGAAGAAGAGATTTATATTGCCATTTCCGACATGGATATTCGCAGTAACTTCGAACTAGCCGTCGAAACCATCGACCTGAAAGAAAACAACCTCGCCTTCCGCATCAGCGTCCCATACGAAACATTCGGCATCGAAAGCTGGAAAATGTTCCCCTGATCGGGACACGGGGTCAGAGCAGTTGTCCCTCCTTTTGAGCGGGACATGGGGTCAGAGCAAATGTCCCAGATATTTGGGACAAAAGCTCTGACCCCATGTCCCGTTTTGCATGAAATCTTCTTATCTGGGTAGGCTATTCATTGATAACTTTAGGAAATGAGGGACGAACAATGAGTAAAGAGCTACCCAAAGATGATTACGAAACGCATAAGGAAGATGAGAACACATTAACGACACGGCAAGGGCATCCGGTTACGAATAACCAGAATATCCGAACCGTTGGAAATCGCGGACCGGCAATGCTTGAAAACTATGATTTTATTGAGAAAATCAGCCATTTTGACCGCGAAAAAATCCCAGAGCGGATTGTCCATGCTCGAGGTGCTGGGGCTCACGGTTATTTTGAAACGTATGGAACGGTCGGTGATGAACCGGTTTCTAAATACACGCGAGCGAAAGTTTTCCACGGCAAGGGGAAGCGAACTCCTGTATTTGTCCGCTTTTCCACTGTTGTACATGGGAACCATTCTCCAGAAACTGTGCGTGACCCAAGAGGATTTGCCGTGAAATTTTACACAGAAGACGGGAACTGGGACTTAGTCGGAAACCATATCAAAATATTTTTCATCCGAGATGCGATGAAGTTCCCTGATATGATCCACGCATTCCGCCCAGACCCTGTGACCAACGTGCAGGACAGTGAGCGTTTCTTTGATTTCTGTGCGAACTCGCCGGAATCTTTCCATATGGTGACTTTTATTTATTCGCCTTGGGGAATTCCAGCCAATTACCGCATGATGCAAGGTTCCGGAGTGAACACATATAAATGGATAAATGCTGAAGGTAAAGCAGTTCTCGTGAAATACCACTGGGAGCCGAAACAAGGAATCAAGAATCTCACAATGAAAGAAGCTCAGGAAATCCAAGGGAAAAACTTTAACCATGCAACACAGGATTTATATGAAGCGATTGAAAAAGGCGATTATCCCGAGTGGGAATTATTCGTCCAAATCATGGAGGATGGACCACATCCGGAACTTGATTTTGACCCGCTCGACGATACGAAGCTCTGGCCGGATGATCAGTTCCCGTGGCTTCCAGTTGGAAAAATGGTGCTTAACCGTAACCCGGAGAATTATTTTACCGAAGTGGAGCAAGCAGCATTTGGGACGGGAGTACTTGTGGATGGCTTAGACTTTTCTGAAGACAAGATGCTCCAAGGCCGCACCTTCTCCTACTCTGATACACAACGATACCGTGTTGGCGCAAACTATTTACAACTGCCGATTAACGCAGCGAAAAGACGGGTCGCAACTAACCAGGAGGGCGGCCTTATGCGCTACGATAACGATAAAGGGCCTAAACAGAATTTGCATGTGAACTATGAACCTTCCAGCTTGGGCGGGCTAGAAGAAGCCGAACAAACCGGGAAAGAGTACACTCCTTTTGTGGAAGGTAATATTGTTCGAGAATCCATTGACCGGGACGATAACACGAAACAAGCTGGGGAAACGTATCGTAAGTTCGAGCAATGGGAGAAAGATGAGCTTATTCATAATCTCGTGAACGACCTTTCTACCTGTGCGAAGGTAATTCAAGATAAAATGATTGCGCTTGCGGAGTCAGCAGATGAAGAGTATGGCCGAAGATTACGCGAAGGTCTGGAACTATCAAGTAAACAGAAGCCTTCCACCGGGATGGAGACTGCAGAAGAAATGCATCCACTCGGTGCAAAAGACGCAGACAAAGCAGTAGATGAAGCAATCCGAAAAGGCCGCGACGCCGAACCATATTAAATGGGAGTGGGACAAATACTCCGACCCCATGTCCCTCCCCCCTCTATTCAACTTCTATTCCCATCTAATGTTTTATTATTTTTTTATGTGGAATGAGTAATTATGGAGTTGATACTGTGTTTGAGTGGGGAGACTTTGTAACGGCCTTCTGGGCTTTTTTCGTAAACCTTCCATTAGTGACATTCATTCATCAACTAGGGCATTATTTGATGGCCCGTTTATTCGGTGGGCGTTCGGAAATAGTTCTGGGTCGGGGAAAGCAATTATTTAGAATCGGCGCTGTAAAAGTGAATCGCTTTTATTTCCTTGATTCATTTTGTCACTATGAGTCGCTAAAAGTGAATTCAAAAGCTTCACATATTCTTGTATATGCTGGGGGTGTGTTGCTTAATTTATTTTCCCTGCTGCTAATCAATATTTTAATTATGAGCAACACACTGCCAGAGACCTCCTTTTTCTACCAATTCGGTTATTTTACAATCTACTTCATGTTTTATTCCCTCTTTCCCATCCAATATTCGGAAAAACATGCGAGCGATGGGAAGCAAATTATTAATATTTTAAGAAACAAATCTGCATCTAATATTTTTGATTAAAGCGGGACATTGGGGTCAGAGTATTTGTCCCGCTTCCTGGGACAAATGCTCTGACCCCAATGTCCCACCGAAAAAAGGACTCTAACTGTCGTTTAGACGGTTAGAGTCTTTCTGTTTGTTTATGCAGATTTTCTTCGTCGATAGATTGTAATGGCGGCTGCCAGAACAATTAGAGCAATTCCGATAGCCAACAGATTAAAGATATTTGTCGCTGTTCTTGGAAGTTTGCTGCCTTTTCCAGAATCTGAATCTGTTCTTTCTACACCTGCTGATGTTTCTTTATCTTCTTTACCAACCGGTGTACCCGGAGTTTTATCTTTGTCCTCCCCGTCCTTTGGATCTTCTGCACCTTCCTCAACTTCTACGGTATACGTGTTCGTAATATCATAGCCGTTGACTGTTGTTTCGTAATCTTTCACCGCTTCTTCTTCAATGGTGTAAACATATGTCGCACCCTCTTCGTCAAACGCTGGAAGATCGGTGAAGCTGTATTTCCAGTCGTCTGTTACCGTTACTTCTTTCGTATCGATGACGACATTATTCTGTAAAAGATGGACTGTGATGGATTCCGGCCGCACTTCTTCGCTGTCACCAACCCATGTTTTCACACCTTCTACATCAATCGTACCGACACGGAGGTTCGTTATGTTATAACCATCAATGATTGTTTCATATCCTTCTACCGGGACTTCTTCAATCGTGTAGATAATCTCTTTACCAGCACTGTACTTCGGCAAGTCTGTAAATTGATAGCTCCAGTCTTCTGCCTCCGTCGCATTCATGCTCGCAACAACTTCACCGTTTGCCAAGAGATCAACTGTAATCTCTTCCGGTCGGTCATTCGCTTGGTTGTCACCATCGAGCCACGTCTTCTCACCGGAAATAGTAATGGTTTCTGGTGTGTAGCTGTTTGTAATGATGATGTTACCATGATTTTCATCATTGATTTCTGTATCATACTCCGGTACTTCTGTTAATTCTTCTACAGAGTAGACAATCGTTTCGCCTGCAGCTTTCTCGTCAAGCTTAGTCCAAGTATGCGTCCAGTTATTCTCTTCTGATAATTCAACAGGGTCACCAACCGGCTTACCATTGGCAGTTAGCTGAACTTCGATAGCATCAAGTCGCTTGCCATCTTGGTTACCAGCATCATCCCAATGCTTTGTTACAGTTACTGCGGTCTCGCCTGGTGTGTAATGGTTTGTAATATCATAACCATTGATTTCTTGCGTGTAATCCGTGACCGTATTTTCTGTAACCGTGTAAGCAATTTCTTCGCCGTTATCGTATTTCGGTAGATCTATAAAGCTATAGCTCCAGTTATCTTCTGCTGTTACTTCTACAGAATCAAATTGATTGCCATTTGCTAAAAGATTGACCGTGATTGAGTCTGGGCGAACGCCGTCTTGGTTGTCAGCATCATCCCACGTTTTCGTGCCGGTTACTTCGGTTAGTTCTGCTGTATGGCTGTTTGTAATGTTAAAACCATTAATTATCGTGTCATAGCCTTCCACCGCATCTTCAGTGATCGTGTAGACAATTTCATTACCATTTTCGAATTTCGGTAAATCTGTAAATTGATACTTCCAATCGTCTGCCTCCATCACGATAGCTGTTTTAATTAATTGATCGTTGCCGTATAGATTCACAGTAATCGAGTCTGGACGAATTCCATCTTGGTTATCGGCGTCATCCCACGTTTTAGTCCCACCGATATTGATCTTTTCCGGTGTATGGCTATTTGTAATAATGATGTTCCCACTATCTTCATCATTAACTTCTATCTCATACCCTGGTAAATTGGTTAATTCTATTATAGAATAATCAATTACTTCTCCTGCTGCTTTTTCATCGAGTTCTGTCCATGTGTAAGTCCAGTTATTCTCTTCTGATAATTCAACAGGGTCACCGATCGTATCACCATTTGCTGTTAACTGTACTTCGATAGCATCAGGGCGTTTGCCATCTTGATTATCTTTATCTTGCCAATTTTTAGTAACCGTGACACTTGTCTGTCCAGGTGTGTAATGGTTTTTAATATTATAACCATCAATTTCTGTTGTATATTTGTCTACTGAGTTTTCAGTAACGGTATATACAATTTCTTCACCGGCATTATATTTCGGTAAGTCTGTGAAGCTGTATTTCCACTTGTCTTCTGCAGTTACCTCAGCAGAATCAACTTGCTCACCATTTGCTAGTAAATTTACAGTGATGGAATCTGGACGTTTACGATCTTGGTCGTCACCATCATTCCATGTTTTTGCTCCAGAAACTTTAGTTACCTCAGGTGTGTAGCTGTTTGTGATGATAATGTTACCGTGATCCTCATCATTCACTGCCATATCATATTCCTCTAGTTCTGATATTTCTTTTACGGAATACTTGATTGGTTTTCCATCACTATTTAATGGTAGCTCTGACCATGTGTGAGTCCAATTATTTTCTTGCGTTAACTCGATTGGTTCACCAAATGATTCGCCATCTGCCGTTAATTGTGCTTGAATGCTTTCTGGACGATTACCATCCTGGTTATTCGCATCATCCCAATGCTTCGTCACAGTGACTACTGTTTCTTCTGGTGTGTAGCTGTTCGTAATATTATAGCCGTCAATTTCTTGAGAGTAATCTTCTACCGTACTCTCTGTAACGGTGTAGGTAATTTCTTTTCCAGCTTTATATTTTGGCAAATCTGTAAAACTGTACTTCCAATTGTCTTCTTCTGTTACTTCAACAGAATCAAGTTGCTTACCATCTGCTAAAAGATTTACCGTAATAGTTTCTGGGCGATTACCATCTCGGTTATTGGCGTCATCCCATTTTTTTGTGCCTTCTACATTAATTAATTCCGGTACATGGGTATTTGTAAGCTTGAAATCAAATGGATTTTCTTCATTAACTTCTACTTCACTTTCATAACCCTTAACAGCTACTTCCTCGATTGTGTAGGTGATTTCATTCCCTGCACGGTCTGTTGCTGGTAATTCAGTGAATGCACCTTCCCAGCTGTTTTCTGCATTTAGAGTTAATTCAAGATCTGTTTCCTCATTATTTGCAAGCAGTTTCACTTTGATAAAATCAGGACGCAAGCCGTCTTGGTCATTTGCATCTACCCATTCCTTATTCACAGAGACAGTTACTTGTTCAACCTGATATTCGTTTGTAACAGTTAAGCCATCTCCTGATATTGTCTTCTTAAAATTGTCTGGAACCTGAACTTCATCAACCGTGTAATCATATACCTTTCCATCAATATCTGTTACATCTAAATCAGTCCAAGTATATTCTGTTTCTCCATCTTCTAAGGTAACAGGTTCACCATAGGCTTCCCCACCTCTATATAATTGAAGCTGGATAGAATCTGGTCTAACGGATTCTCCGTCCTTCCATACCTTAGTTCCAGTTATATCTGTTTTTTCCTTTGTATTCTCAAAATCTACTTCAAAAACTTTTTTGTTGTTACCATATGGTTCATCCACGTTCATTTCTATTTCTTCATTTGATAAAACATATCCATTTGGTGACTCCACCTCTATAAGATAATAGGTTCTAAGAGGCAAGTTACCTATTTCCAGAACACCATTTTCTGTAGTGAATTCATCTCCAAATTGGACTCTTTCACCATTTAAGTCAAACTCAAGGATAAAGGTAGCTTCATTATTTGCAATTACTTCTTCTTCCTCAGAGTCTACCTTTGTAACCACAATTGCTCCTCTTTTTGGGTTAAATTCTCCGCCTACCCAAGAAAATTCTCTTGCACTTATACGTTCAGATTCAACCGTTTTTTCATCGATGCCAGTTCCTTTAAAACTAGCAGTATTGTTAACTTCACCATCTGTTTCTGTTACAACAGTTGTGTAGTTTAACACTAAGGTCTCTTCTAGATCATCTAATAATTTGATTTCTAATATGGTCTCGTCATTCTCATTTACGGTTACTTCAAGAGAGTAATCTTCGCCTTTCACTAAAGTGGGTTCACCCAATTTAGTGATTTTCAGACTGTCTTCAACGTAAACTAATCCGGGACTTATCGTATCTGTAATGACAACATCCTGCAAGATAGTTGATAGACCTTCATTCACAGTAACTTGCCAGTCAATTTCCTCTCCGGTGAAAACTTGATTACCGTCCAGTCCAATCGTTCCTTTTTCCAGGAATCGATTATGTTTGTCATAATTAACCGTTCCTGAGTAAAGATATTCATCCCCGCCAACTTTAACTTTTGCGTTGTTTGTGTATTTTGGTTGCGAAATATTTGGAACTGTTGTTGTAAATTCGATGACATATCTTTCTTTTACTTCAAAATTATCATTAAATGTTAAAGTGAACTCATCACCTTCAACGGTAACTGTATAGTCATCTATCACAGGTCCTGTAATGTTTGTTCCACCATTAGCAGCTACCTCATAGACTGATACTTTGATACTGTTTGGATCAATCGTTCCTTCATAAGCCAATGTATCTGTAATGACAACACCCGGTCCAAGGTTTTGCTTTTGGTAGTTCGTATATAGCTGCCAAGCAATTTTTCTTTCTGAACCACTTTGCCAGCCATCAACCAGGTTTCCTTTACTGTCTTTGCGGACACGTTGGCCTTCTTTTTTACCACTGTTCCAAGAATCTTCTCTCACTGTTGTTTGTGCATCTCTCTCTACTGTAAAATCATTATTATTTACAGTTTTTCCGATGAATGTAGCTTGGTTTTTATAAATTCTCGCTTGGTTTTCTTCACCTATATGCGGATCTGGATTATGACCTTCAACTTCTAATTGTGGATCATATGACGTTTTATACGTTATATTAACCTGAGCATTTAACGGTAAGCTATCTCCAGAAAATTCAAGTATAAATCCCTTGTGATAGCCAGTCTCTTCCCCCTCTGTATTTGGCGATAAATTATAATCTATACCTTCTTTAAGAGTTTGATTTCCAATGGTTACTTTTAGTGTTTCCGGTAACAGTATCAACCCTTTGTTAGGAAAGGTGTCAACTATTTTTAATTCAGCTATATCTTCTCTTATTGGATTAACTGTAAGATTCCAATCAATAGTTTTCTCATTATAATCTATCCCACCAAATTTTTTGGCAAAGCTATTTGCTGGGGGCGTTATTTCATGATTATCACCAGGTGTACCTTCACCGATGCCATCACCTTCCATAAAAGCGGCATTGTCAAAGTTATCGATCTTAAAGTTTTCAATTTCAGTTGTATAGGTAATTTTAATATGTTTGTCACCAATATTTCCTAAGTCTATTCTAACTTTCTGTTTTCCATCATCTGCATCTGAAATTGTTATACTTTCAGCCGTAATTTCATTTCCTTCTTCATCTTTTATAAGAATATCATCTTCAGAAATGTTCAATCCCGCTGGAATCAAATCGGTTACAACAACATTATTTACTGGATGTTTCGCTTTATTAACATCAATCGTCCAAGTAAGTGTTTTATTGTCATAATCTACATTGGAGTTTCCTGATTTTTCAAGGAGTGACTGTCTCGAATACTCTACCTTCGCATCATCTTCCCCTATTTTCATTTCTCCATCGTATAATTCAGTGTGATTCGTAAATTCATTGTCAAGTTGATAATCCCCATCATTAATTTTTGACCAGTCGATATTTGTGCTAAATGTAATTTGATAAATTTCATCAGATCCTACTTGACCTAAATTGATTGGGAACTTCTCAGCACTTCTTTCTTCTATCCAATTCCAATTGCTATTAAACTTATGAACTTTTATAGATCCTTCTACTAAACTCAATTCATCTGGTAGTTCATCCCTTACAATTGCCTCATCAATCTCACCACCAGATTCATTAACTATAATCGTCCAGTCTATTTGTCCAGTTTTATCATTATACACTCCACTTTTTTCTATTGGATTGCTTCGCTCAAGTCCACCTACAGTTGCCTCCGCATGTAATTCCGAACCTTCATAAGAAAACAATGCGTCATTTGTAAAACTATCAATCGTATAATCTTCTATCGTTGTTGTATATTGAATTCTATAACCTTGGTATGGTGCTATATTTTCAAATTCAATATTAAATTTATTGCCATCCACTTGCGGATTTGCATTAAATTCATCACCAACGCGCTTATCTCCATTCAATCCAACAGATAATTCATTGATAACAAAATCTCTTGGTACACCTAAGCCATCTGGAATAACATCCTCTAAAGTTGCATTTGTTATTGGTTCCTCATGGTCATTCATAATATCGATTGTCCAAGTTATTTCTCTTGCATTCAAATCTCGATCAGGATGACCTTCTTTTGTGATAGCACTAATATCCCCTTTTGGTTTTGCAATGACCGTAAGTGTTTTATCACTTTTATCATTAAAATGGATCTCTTGTATTGTATTTTCTTGGAATTTTTCTAAATTAAATTGTAAATTTAAACCTACAAAGCCGTTTTGAACAGCACTATCTTCAATATTTTCATTAAAGACAAATCTAAGTTCGCCATCAATAATACTATACTCTCCAACATTTACACCGTCAGTTATTATTGGTTGATTTGTTATATTAACCTGTTTAAATATGTCCGGAAGCTGCATCGATACGGTGTCACCGCTTTTAGCATGGTTGTCTGTTTCCCAATGAAATTCTATTTGGACTACAGTACCGTCATCTATATCAATGATAGAACCGTCTTCTATCTCATTACCATCAAATGTAAAGCTTTTAAAGGTAAAAATATTCTCCAATTCAGCAAACGTACCAGCTGTTCTTTCCTTCTCCTCTTTCTTTTCTGCTGATTTATCTTCTGAATCTTTTTCATCAGTAAGTTCTTCATCTTCCACATTTGCTATATCTTGCTCAGTGGAATCCTCTTCAGATGTTTCTTCGTTTCCCACTTCCTCTGAAGCTTCCTCGTCTTCTTCAAGAGTTTCTTCTACCACATTAACCTCCTCTTCAGGATTTGTTGTAGATTCATCTTCCTCTTCAGCAACTTCTTCTGAGCTAACATCTTCACTTTCCACATGTAGCTTCGTCGCCTCCACAACAAATTCTCCCTTAGCGTATGGATATTCTTCCGTTGCTTCCTCGAAGGTTACCACTACGGTATTGTTTGTTGTAGCTGCATATTCCCCAATATCCACTCCCTCTTTCGTAAGAAGTCTTCCTGTTTGATTCTCATCTATTGACAGATCATCAGAAAGTTGAAGCGAGTCCGTGTTTCCTGGTTCAATCTCTAGATGTTCGATGGACCAATTAATTTGTACGTCGACCAATTCAACTGTTCCATGCCAGGAATCCTGTTGTTCGCCTGTCTCTTCGGCCACAATACCGGTAAAGACAGAGTCATTATAACCTGTTGCAAAAATCTGGCCCGGATAAGCAAAACTGCTTAGCAAGGTTTGAAACAGTAACATTACTGCGAACAATATACTGATTCTACTGCCCATTTCCCTAGACATTCCTCGTACCCCTTTCCCTTCATTTTTTACCAAACCTAAGTATAGATATGCTTTCTAAACAAAAACTATACAATTCTTTTGAAGGCCATCGAAATTATTCGAATTATGAGTACAAGGAACTATCTTGGCGGTGAGTATTTAATGAAAAACCTTTGTCCTTTATAGAGAACGGTCTAACAGCTTATTGTTCACATCAAAAAAAGTCCCAACTCCTAAAGAGCTGGGACTCCAAATCTTCCTTATTATATACTTTCTTCCTTTCACTCAGCACACTTCACCCTCCTTCCGCACCTGTTCCACCAAAACAAGTGATTCTTAACGATAATCCATAAAAAAAGGAGCCTCTCGCTCTGCAGCGACGGTTCCTCCTATTTAATGACTAAACGTTTAAATTTATTAGATATATGAAATAAAAATGATTGCTTTGGTATGGTGCGTTCATCCAGGACTAGCTGGGGTGCCGGAAGCGGTTGTAAGCTTTCTCTGTAATATTTTAGTTTCCCGTAGTAGATTAGTTTGTTTTCCAATGATTTCCGGATATCATACGGTGTTATAAAGTAGGTCGGCTTTTCAAAATTGAATTTCGCTGAATCTTGGACTACAGTCGCCACAAATTGGGAACAGAATAAGGCAGAACGCCGTTTTATTTTAACTCGGAACAGAACACCGAACAATCCGATGAAATTATAACGATATTCATGCTGCCTCATCTCTATCTCTTGTATTTTCCTCACCATCGTTCGGTATTCTTCTTCACTGACCGTTTGTGAATAAACGGCACAGTTCGCGTTTGCCATGAAGTCACTCGTTATATCCTCTTGGACAAACCCACCAATAAATGGATTTTTAGGCCGTTTCCTACCAAAACTATATACTGTTGTAAAATCCTTCGTAAAGGATATGGAGACATGATTCAAATCCCGCCTTGTAAAGAAGTTGATCACTTTTGCTAAACTGGTTCCCGTATCTGTAAATAGAAAATAAATCTCTCTTTCTTTCATTATCATTCCCCCTTTCTTCAGTCCATATAAAGAGGCGAGCTACAATCTACTATTACACAAAAATCATTTTTCGCCAAGTTCTTTTTTTAACCATTTTATTATTTTTTTCGGGTACTTGTTCAATCCCTGTTAAAATGCGTAAGACAAGCGATTTTTCATTGACGAATCCCCTCAAATAACGTAAGCTTACTGTGGATAGTTACGATTAATACGAATCGGGCAGGTTGTTCGTTTTAAACAGCCTGGATTTTTTTATAATGGAGGATTTATATGATTACAGTTACAAATGTCAGCTTACGTTTCGGCGATAAAAAGCTGTTTGAAGATGTTAATTTGAAATTTACTCCAGGTAACTGTTATGGAGTAATTGGTGCAAATGGTGCAGGTAAGTCCACTTTTCTTAAAATTTTATCCGGCGAGATTGAGCCTCAGACTGGAGGAGTGTCCCTTACCCCTGGCCAGCGGCTTGCTGTATTAAAACAGGATCACTTCGCTTACGAAGAATATCCAGTGCTTGAAGTCGTTTTAATGGGTCATAGTAAATTATACGAAGTAAAGCAGGAAAAGGATTCAATTTATATGAAAGAAAATTTTTCTGAGGCTGATGGAATCCGGGCTGCTGAACTTGAGGGCGAATTCGCGGAAATGAACGGCTGGGAAGCAGAGTCTGATGCTGCAATTCTTTTGAAAGGATTAGGTATTGGTGAAAAGCTTCATGATAAGTTGATGTCCGAGCTTGCTGATGATGAGAAGGTTAAAGTCCTGCTTGCCCAAAGCTTATTCGGGAATCCTGATATTCTCTTACTCGACGAACCGACGAACGGTCTTGATATCCAAGCGATTCAGTGGTTAGAAGAATTCCTGATCAACTTTGAGAATACCGTCATTGTCGTCTCCCACGATCGTCATTTCTTGAACAAGGTTTGTACTCATATTGCTGACGTAGACTTCGGTAAGATTCAGATTACGGTCGGAAACTATGACTTCTGGTATGAATCGAGTCAATTAGCGGCACAAATGGCAGCCGACGCCAATAAGAAAAAGGAAGAAAAGATTAAAGAGCTCCAAGCCTTTATCGCTCGCTTTAGTGCGAACGCCTCGAAGTCAAGGCAGGCGACTTCCCGGAAAAAGATGCTTGATAATATTACGCTTGATGATATCCAGCCTTCTTCGAGAAAATATCCATATGTTGCTTTCACACCGGAGCGGGAAATCGGGAATGATGTACTGCGCGTAGAAGGGTTAACGAAGAAAATTGGCGATACGGTCGTGCTTGATAATGTAAGCTTCATCATGAATAAGGATGATAAGATTGCACTCGTCGGCCGTGATGATATTGCGAAAACGACATTGTTTAAAATTTTAATGGGTGAAATGGAACCAGATGCTGGGACATTTAAATGGGGCGTGACGACTTCCCAGTCCTATTTCCCAAAAGACAACTCAGAGTACTTCGAGGGAGTAGAATTGAATCTTGTTGACTGGCTCCGGCAATACTCACCAGAGGACCAAACAGAAACATTCCTTCGCGGCTTCCTAGGGAGAATGCTGTTCTCCGGAGAACAGGCGTTGAAGAAGGCGAAGGTCCTTTCCGGTGGAGAAAAAGTTCGCTGCATGCTTTCGAAAATGATGCTTTCCAATGCGAACGTGCTTCTCTTGGATGAGCCGACAAACCACCTGGATTTAGAATCGATTACATCCCTAAACAATGGATTGATCAAATTTAAAGGCTCCATGCTGTTTACATCTCATGACCATCAATTTGTGAGTAGTATCGCGAACCGCCTGATTGAAATTACACCAAGCGGAATCGTCGATAAACAGATGAGCTACGATGATTATGTGCGTGAGCAAGCATTGCAGAAAGAAATCGATAAAATGTATGCATAAGATGAACGTTCCTCTTTTTATGGAGGGACGTTTTTCGTATTGCATCATACTGAAATAGCGATTTGTGCTCGGATGCTGGGCGCTAGAGCACTACCAATCAACCAAAGAAACAGCATCTGCAGCTGTTCAATTACAAAAGCACCTCAACAAGAAAAAGACATGAACGAAATACACACATATTTCTTCATGTCTTTTTTCTGATTCGCTTAATCTCAAGATACATAGTTTAACCCTAATTTATTACTTAACAGCTCAAGCATTTCCTTCGCCATTTTTTCCAAATCATAATTATATTTAAACCCCCACTCTTCTCTAGCCGCTGTTGCGTCAAGGCGGTTCGGCCAGCTATCCGCAATCCTTTGCCGGACCGGGTCGACTTCATAAGTCATCTGGAAA
Source organism: Oceanobacillus sp. AG (assembly GCF_009746545.1). NCBI lineage: Bacteria > Bacillati > Bacillota > Bacilli > Caryophanales > Bacillaceae > Oceanobacillus > Oceanobacillus sp. AG. The sequence goes on along the minus strand of NZ_WOWT01000002.1, from coordinate 30,162 downwards.
TCCGGGATATGCTGCTCTATCACCTTTGCGAAATCTTCTGGGGCGGCGGAGAATGCTGTAATATTAAATGCGTTTCGGTGAATGAGTTTATCCGGGTCTGCTTCCATTAAATCAATCACCGCCTGAAGCGCATCAGGAAGATACATCATATCCATATACGTCCCCTCAGCAATATAGCACTTATATTTTTTATTTTTCAGTGCTTCATAGAATATCTCGACAGCATAATCGGTCGTGCCTCCTCCTGGCAATGTTTTGGAAGAAATGAGTCCAGGGTAACGAACACTTCTCGTATCAACACCATAACGCTCGAAATAATAGTCCGCGAGTAGCTCTCCCGCCACTTTATTAATCCCATACATCGTGGTAGGCCGTTGCAATGTTTCCTGTGGGGTGTTTTCCTTTGGTGTTTTCGGACCAAAGGCACCGATGGAACTTGGTGTGAAAAACTTAAGATTAAGCTCACGAGCAACTTCTAAGGCGTTTACCAAACCGCCCATGTTTAATCTCCAAGCAAGCCTTGGCGTTTCCTCTGCTTTAAACGATAATATTGCAGCTAAGTGCAGCACCGTATCCACTTGATGCTTTTTCGCAGTTTCATAGAGATGCTTCTCATCCATGACATCTACTATTTCAAATAAGGAATCTTCTGACCCATCTTGCGGTTTCTTAATATCTGTCGCAACCACATTATTTTCTCCATAAAGCTCTCGTAGTTTAATCACCAATTCCGAACCGATTTGGCCGCATGCGCCTGTTACGAGAATTTTTTTCATGGCAAAATTCCTTTCACTCTTTTTCTATATCTATATTCTTCTTATTCAATCATGCCCATCTCTTTACCAATTCTTTTATAAACTTCAATCGCCTCATCAAGCATTTCCTTCGTATGTGCTGCTGTTGGCATATTGCGGACACGTCCAGTACCCCGTGGAACCGTCGGGAAAACAATCGATTTTGCATAGACGCCAGATTCAAACAAACGTTTGCTGAATTCCTGTGTCACTTTCTCCTCACCGATAATGACTGGGGTGATTGGTGTTTCACTATTCCCAATATCAAAGCCTAACTTTTTCAATTCCGCTTTCAAATAAGCGCCATTTTCCCAAAGCTTCTCAACTAATTCATTGCTTTCCATTAATAGTTCGATTGCCTTTGTACTCGCTGCTGCATCTGCCGGGGTAACTGCTGTCGAGAATAAAAACGGACGAGAAGCGACCTTCAACCAATCAATCAGGTTTTGTTTCCCTGCTACATAACCTCCGACAACGCCAATCGCTTTTGATAACGTCCCCATCTGCAGGTCAACTTTATCCTGGAGACCGAAATGTTTTACTGTTCCGGCACCGTTTCCGAGTACACCAGACCCGTGAGCATCATCGACATATGTGATGAGGTCTAGTTCTTCCGCAATCTCCACGATTTCAGGAAGTTTTGCAATGTCCCCATCCATTGAAAAAACGCCGTCCGTTATGACCATAATTTTATTAAATTTACCAGACTCAACCGCTTCCTTTGCTTGCTTTCGTAAGTCATTCATATCCGAATGATTATAGCGAATGATTTTCGCTCGGGAAAGCCGGCAGCCATCAATGATCGAGGCATGGTTTAATGCGTCGGATAAAATAGCGTCATCCTTGTTCATGACAGCCGAAATGGCAGCCATATTACAATTAAAACCAGATTGATAGGAAATTGCCGCTTCTGTTCCTTTAAATGCTGCTATTTTTTCTTCTAACTTCTGATGTAAATCAAGTGTGCCATTGATCGTTCGGACTGCCCCTGCTCCTACTCCATGGGTGTCAATTGCCTCTTTCGACACCACTTTAAGCGTATCGTTCGTTGCAAGTCCCAGATAGTTGTTTGAGGAAAGATTGATCAGCTTTCGGCCGCCGATTTGTATCTCCGGTCCATTTGCTCCTTCCACCGTATCAATTTCATTATATAAACCCCTGTTCTTTAAATCTGCAATATTATCACGCAGAAACTGCTCCAACGCTTTACTAGACATATGAATAAACCCTCCCTAACACAATGATGTATGCGCTTACTTTTCTCTCTATAAGTTTAACATAGACACGAGCAAAAGTTAAAAGCTACCCCGATTTTTTCCTCCAAAAAGTGGAACTTCATTCATTGGGGGTATTACAGACCGTTAATGCGTGATAAACTTCCTGTCACTCTAATCGCATTCACCAAAGGAAATATATAAGTTAAGCACAAAAGGAAAGCAATCCATTTAAATAGATGCTTTCCTTTTTATCTATGTGTTAGTATTCCAAATCTATTACTCTACAATTGTTACGTTAACAGTACGCACACCCCAGTTATTTGCTTCGTCTTTCGATGGGACGTGAACGTCGATTTTATTTCCTTTAATTGCTCCGCCGGTATCAGCTGCAATTGCATAACCATAACCTTCTACATGAACTTTCGTACCTAAGGGAATCACATTCGGGTCTACTGCGATTACTTTAGCGTTCGGATCCTTATTCAAGTCAATGCCAGTGTAAGTAACTCCTGAACAGCCATCACAACTTGCTGTATATGCAGTTGATGTTACGGAAATTGTTTTCCCCTCGGGCTTTTGTTCTTTTGTTTTATTAGATGAATCTTCTGTATTGTTGCTTGTTTGTTGTTCTGGTGCCGGTTGTGTTGCTTTTGCTTCTTCTTTCTCCGCAGCCGGTTGTTCTGCTTTTGCTTCAGGAGCCTCACTCACCGTTTGATCGGCAGCTACACCTTGGATTTCTAATTTCTGACCAATGACAATCAGTTCTGAATCCAAGTCATTCCACTCTTTTAGTTCCTCGAGGGAAACTTGATGTTCTTTTGCGATACTGAGTAAGGTATCTCCTTGTTGTACGACGTAAGTGTTATTTATATATAAAGTTTGCTTTGGTTGAATCACTGTCGTTTTTAAATCATTGACTTGGACAAGTTTGTCAACCGTTGTATTGTACTCATTTGCGATATCCCATAGGTTTTCTCCTGATTGAACTTCGTGCTGTTCTGCTGAAGCAGTAGTTACAGCTGCACTTGACAAGACTAATCCCGTCATTAAAGCCGCTACTATTTTCTTCAAATCAATTCCTCCTTAATTTCTGACAGTCACTATAGTACCACAGGAAAAAGAGGAATACAGTTACAAGAGAATTAAGAGTCCGTGACAGGAGTTACAGTTTTTCTACATAATCGTCTAGGTGTAATGTTATTGAAATATTAGCAGGTGTAAGCATAAACGTATATTACAATGTTACAAAGAAAAGACAGGGAGTATAAAACACCCCTGCCTTTGTACTTACACGTGGAACCACAAAATGGAAATGCTGCAGATAACTAACTATGAGAGTACTAGCCACGTCCACTCTGTAAGAGCACTTGCGCCTTTGTCTTTTAGTTAAATAATCCTTTAAAGAAATTGCTCAATGCTCCGAACATCTCGGAGAAGAAGTTGGCAACTTTTTTCCAGAATCCTTCATCAAGGCCTAGCTCTTCAGCCCGTTCAGCAACACTTTTTGCGATATCCTTTAATTGATCACGCACACTACCGAAATCAATATCCAATTCGCGCATCCGGTCCACTAGGTTGATCAACATTTGTCTGTCTTCATCACTTAAATTAATTTCCAGTCTACTTAATTGTTCCGACACAATTTCTTCTACTTCTTCCCGCGTTACCGGGTTCTGTTCAGCGATCATTTGCTTAATTTCCGTTAAAAGATGAGCGACATCTTCTTCTGAGACGTCTTCATTTTCGGCAAGATCTGTCGCTACAACGAGCTCATCATTCGCAAGCTCCATCCGCTCCTTATCGAGCTCTACCCCTTCCACATCATACGCTTTATAAATACCAGTTAGTGCCGAGTGTCCGGTTACCGCAACTGGCGAGACGACATCGACCGTCACATTTTCAGCACCGGCAGTAAGCAGTGCGTTCTCGTACATTTCACTTGTTACCTTTGTAATGTTTCCTGGTGTCAAGATATTAACGACGAGCCCTTCTCCGCCATTCTCCATCGTAATCAGTGCAGAAGAATACATATTCGCATTTGGGTTCCCGTTAATGTAATTCGCATAATCTTGTCCGGTCACATCATGTTCTTCCACTGCAGCATTCTCACCAAGCTTTAATGCAGCCCGAACTTCCTGACGCTGGGACTCTGAAAGTTTCTCCCCATAAATGAGGATGCTCTCAGATACGGCCCCTGCAGGTGTAGCAAGACTGACCAATAATACTGCTATTAATAGAAGGGATAATATCGATTTTGTTAGTTTTCGCATTGTAAGCACTCCTTTAGTAGAGAAGTTAACTGTCTTCTTCCCTTGCTCCCTATTTACTGAAAGGGAACTTGCACTTATTATACCTTTTCTCTGGAAAAATGAACACTATAAAATAGCCGCCCTCCTATTTTGGATCTTTAAGTAGAACTGGATATAAGATTACTCCATCAAAAAATTCCAGGAATATGGATAGCTAAATAAGGAGATTTAACAACCAGCAATGGCCCGATTAGTTCATGTAACATTCAAAGGAGAGATCCTCTAAATGAAGTTTCACTGTATGAGCTAATCCCTTTATTTTTACTTCGGGATACGTTATATTTAGAGTAACGAAACATTTCGTTGGAAGGAAGGGCATTACAAATTAGTTATCATCGAATAACAAATCGGAATTTGGCAATCATGTGGTTTGCTAACTTTTTTGTTAGCGGAAGTATGACAATGGTAGTTCCATTTATTTCATTGTACATCGCTTCAATGGGTAATTTCTCTGATGCGTATGTGCAAACGTGGTCAGGACTGACATTTGCAGTTACGTTCATTACTGCATTTATCTTTTCACCAATCTGGGGTAAAATTGGCGACCGTTACGGAAGAAAAAAGATTTTGATCATGTCCGCCGTCGGGATTGGACTATCTGTACTATTGATGGGGTTTGCCACAACAGTTTGGCAGCTTTTTTTATTGCGATTAATTATGGGAATTGTGACAGGCTTCATTCCAATGTCCCAGGCACTTATAGCTGTTCAAACACCAAAAGAAACAGCTGGTAAAGTACTTGGAACCCTACAGACAGGTAGTGTCACCGGTGCATTAATGGGACCAATGCTCGGCGGGGCTTTAGCAGATGCGTTTGGATTTACGAATACATTCAAATGGGTATCCGTTACAATCTTCATCTCTGCTATTCTCGTATTCTTCGTTAAAGAAGTGCAAATTAAAGTTTCAAAAGATGAACGAGATTATAAAACATATACTAGTAAAGAAGTGCTGAAGCATATTATCAGTAGACCGGTTCTGCTTGTTGTTATGTTGTTATCGTTACTCATACAAGTGGCGCATTTCAGTATCCAGCCAATCCTCTCTTTATTCGTAGAGGAAATTCATGGACCTGTGAACATCGCCTTTTTCGCCGGGATGGCATTCTCGGCAGCCGGACTCGGGAATCTTCTGTTTTCGCGCAGATTAGGTAAGCTCGGTGATAAGGTTGGTTATGTAAAAGTACTAACGGTTCTCTTATTCGCTGCAGGGCTTGTCTATTTACCAGGCGCCTTAGTCTCAAGTGTATGGCAACTTGTTATTCTAAGATTCCTGCTTGGTGTCGCTCTCGGTGGAATTGTGCCACTTAGAATCGCTTATATCCGTCAAGCCGCTCCATTATCGATGCAAGGGGAAGTGCTTGGTTACAATACAAGTCTTCGGTTTTTAGGTAACGTCATCGGACCTGCACTTGGTGGTCTGATTGCAGCATCATTCGGTTTCTCTGCCGTCTTCTATATTACAAGCGGACTACTTATTCTAAGTGGTGTCATCATGCTTTACACATGGTACACATCCGAATACGAAGAAAAAGATTCGAAACTGTTTTCCATGCTTAAACAATAAATAGACGAATGAACAAATAGGCCGGAACAAAAGCTTAACGCTTAGTTCCGGCCTTTCCATGCAGAATTATTGCATTTAGTCAAGCTTCCGATTATACTAGCAACAATAATAGGACAACATAGGCGTACAATCTTAGCCTACAGAGAAAGTGTGATGGAAATGGGAATTGTTGTCGTAGAAATTTGCGATGGAAATACCATTACGTTAGTTGATGTTGAAGGTATTTTAGAATCCGAATTTCCGGAAGTTGCAGTCATCATGAATGAATGCTTGAACTTCTGCGGATTATGTGCCGTCCGCCCGTATGCATTAGTCAATAACAAGCGAGTCTTCGGGAAAACACCGGAAGAATGTCTTGATAAAATAAGAGTTGCCATAAAAGAAGAACTTGCTCAATATGAATGAGCAAGTTCTTCTTTTTTCGTTGCTACGCCGCACAGGATATGCTAGTGCAAACGCCCTTAGATGGGTTGCAGTTCCAGGTGTTGCGAAACGAATCGCGTTTTTAACCTGCAAGGAGCTTTCGACTTTGTTCGTCATTTCCCAGGAAATAATTTGGTCCCTTTTGTCGAAAAAAGCCGGCGCTTATCACGTATTAACGGTCTGTAATATCCCTTACTCTAAACATGAGGGAACCCAATATGCGAAGGCTGGGGATAAAAAGTCCGTAAATCCCTGATTCTGTTCAACTAACATTCAGTGGGGGAGGTAAAGATACCCCAGAGTTTCACTTTATAAGCTTCCCTGCAAAATTTCCAAGGAATCTTGTTTATTCAGTTCCTTGAACACTCCATATTCCGGACGAACAGCGAATGAGGTATAAGTTGGGTCAAGAATAGAAAGCCTCCTTGATTACCCGATATGCACAATGCAATCAATTTCCACTAGAACATCTTTCGGTAACCGACTCACTTCAATTGTAGCTCGTGCCGGATAAGGCTCGATTAAGTATGAACCATAAACTTCATTCACCGAGCCAAAGTGTTCCATAGAGCTTAAATAAATCGTAAATTTAACCGCTTGGGAAAAATCGGTCTCCGCTTCTCTCAAGATTGCCTTTAGATTTTCCATTACTTGTTCTGTCTGTTTCTCAATACCTTCTGCGATCTCCCCTGTCTCCGGATCGACTGGAATCTGTCCGGAAATATATAGGAATTCTCCTGCTTGGATCGCTTGTGAATATGGCCCGATTGCTGCTGGTGCATTTTCTGTATAAATTGCTTTTACCAATGTAAATTCCTCCTTATTCTGCAACTAATTCTATTCTATCATTATACTAATTATCTTTCGATTCGAATAAGTCTTTTTCTCGGAATCTTCCATAACGATAATATAAAAATGCAAAGATACTGCTGATCATAAAGCTTACACCCATCCCCATCGCAATCCCTGTTTCACCGAACCACTTAGAGAAGAGCCAAGTAAGCGGATAACGCAACACCCAAAAGGATAATAAATTTAAGATGAGCACTTGATACATCGCTCCCGCTGCCCGTACAACTCCATTTAAAATAAAATTAATTCCTAAAAATGGATAACAGAGTGCAATAATCGATAGATACCTGGCACCGAAATCAACCGAGGCCTCATCGCGTGTAAACAATTTGATTCCATATTCACCAAATAAAATAATGAATATGCCAATCGTAACCATAATCGCAAAGTTAAATAACACACCATATTTTGCAATTTTGTCTACCCGCTTCCAGTTTCTGACCCCTATGTTTTGTCCTGCCATGCTCGTTATAGCTGTACTTAATGCTTGTGCAGGAAGCATGATAATACTATCGAGACGTTGCGCACTTGTAAACCCGGCAACAACCGGTCCACCAAATGACGTAACGACACTCATGATTGCAGCGGAACCAGCTGAAATAACCGCCATCTGCAGACCAGATGGAATACCAAGGTGAAAGATCAACCGAATATCTTTTAAAGCAGGAACGGTTGGAACGGTAAACGGTGCCAAGCGCTCACGTCTCATATGAAAGAATCCATATAGAAATGCAAGTCCCTGAGACACAACCGTTGCATAGCCAGCCCCTTGAATTCCCCAGCCAAACACTGAAATGAATAACGGATCAAGGGCAACGTTTGCAAGTACGGCGACTGTTACAAACCGAAGTGGCGTCTTACTATCACCAAGTGCACGCATGACCGTACTGATGAAGTTGTACCCAAATAAAAATAAAATCCCCATGAAATTAATTTGGAGATACGCCTTTGCATCATGTAACATCGTTTCCGGCGTGCCTAATAGATTCAATAATTGTTCAGCGAAGAAGAAACCAATGATACCGAGGAGGACAGCGAGTGAGGTCAAAAGCACAACAAATGCGTTCAAATAGCGCTTCAAGCCATCATCATTCTGCTTCCCCTTTTGCTGGGAAAGAATTGTGAGCGCCGCATTATTTAGTCCGATAATAAACGCGAGAACAGTGAATAGAATCGTACTAGATATTCCAATTGCTCCAAGCGAAGTTGCGCCGAGTAAGTTACCAACCCATAAACTATCGATAAATTGATAGGATGTCTGCAGTAAGTTCGTAAGCAGAATCGGCCAGGAGAAATAGAATAATTGCTTTAAAATATTTCCTTCCGTAAAGTCATATTGCCTTTTCATATCCAACCAGCCTTTATATCAATATTTAGTCTATCCTTCATGATACCGAATTGATAATAATAAGCAAAAGAGAGGCTCCTGGATATCAGGGCCTCCCTTCTCTTATAAACTTTCATTCACGCATTTGCCGCTTGCTTTTCCTCATTGCTGTTAGTTTTATTTTTACCCATGAACTGAATCACAAGCATAACTGCGAAAATAATTGCTCCAATCAGGTCAGAGTTTCCTTCTGGGTACATGAGCAAGATACCCGCAACAAAGGCAATGATCCGCTCAAACCAGGCCAGCTTCCGGTACCAATACCCGATTAGGCCTGCTCCAATTGCAATCATACCGGTAAGAGCCGTAATAATAATCCATGTCAAGCCTAGAAAGGTGACATCGATCATCAAGAGCTGTGGTTCAAAGATAAACATATACGGGATGATAAAGGCTGCAATTGCAAGCTTCGTCGCATTCACTCCCGTACGTATCGGTTCCCCGCCCGATATCCCAGTAGCCGCAAAAGCTGCCAGCGCTACTGGCGGGGTAATATCCGCCACGATTCCAAAGAAGAACACAAACATATGGGCGGCAAGAACTGGAATCGCCAGCTCATACTGGTCACTTAATGACATAATTGCCGGTAGAGCAATCGTTGATGTAATAATGTAGTTCGCCGTTGTCGGTGACCCCATCCCAATAATAATCGAAGTGATCATCGTAAAGGCCAACGTCAGCAAAATCAACATTATTTCATTTGTAGCAATACTTGAAGCAAGACCGACTAAACCGTTACCTAACTTCAAGCCTAACCCTGTTCGTGTTACTACTCCAACGATAATTCCCGCACAAGCTGTTGCAGCCGCAACACCGAGAGCTGTCCGCGCACCGTCTGTTAATGCAGTCAAGAGCTTACCTAGTGTAAATTTACCATTCTCATCAAGGAACATATTCGTTTCTTTACTGAACATACTCACAAGAATTGCAGAGAGAATACCATAAATAGCTGTCCGCTCAATACTAAAACCAGCAAATAAGAAGTAAACGATTGCGAGAATCGGTAAGAGCAAATAAAGTTTCTTCAAAACATCCATTTTATTCGGCAAGTCTTCTTTTTGAAGTCCTACAAGACCGAGCCGTTTCGCTTCCAGGTGAGTCATCACCCAAATACCAGTGAAATAAAGTAATGCGGGGATAACCGCCGCTTTAGCAATATCCCAATACGGAACGCCCGCAAATTCAATCATAAGGAACGCTGCGGCCCCCATAATCGGCGGCATAATTTGTCCACCGGTTGATGCGGCCGCTTCAACCGCTCCAGCGAAGTTCGGTTTATATCCGAGCCGCTTCATCATCGGAATCGTATATGATCCGGTTGTTACTGTATTCGCAACTGAACTTCCAGAAATCGTACCGTTTAAGGCACTTGAGAATATCGCTACCTTCGCAGGTCCTCCTACACGACGTCCTGCAATCGCTAGTGCCAAGTCATTAAAGTAAAGTCCGACACCTGTCTGAACTAAAAATGCCCCAAATAATAGGAATAAGAAAATATAAGTAGATGACACCTGAATCGGTGTACCTAAAATTCCTTCTGTCGTAAAGAACATCGTATTTATCAACTGGTTTAATGTCAAACCGCGGTGTGCGAGCATCCCAGGCATAGACTGACCAAAATACGCATAAGCAAGAAACAGAGCTGCAATAATAACGATTGGCAAACCAACCGCTCGCCTCGCTGCCTCTAAAACGAGCAGAACCGCTATTCCACCAATAATCATTTGCGTGTTATCAATACTACCGACCTTCATTACCAAAGTTTCATAGAATAATGGCCAGTAGGCACAGACGACAATAGACAAGATTACGAATATCCAGTCATACCATGGAACACTTGACTTTTTTAATCCCCTCTTTGCCGGGAATAATAAGAATATGAGTGATAAAGCAAAGCCTAAGTGAATCGTTCGCTGGATATATGCTGTCTTAGCCCCAAATGCTCCAGTGTAAAGGTGGAATAGAGAAAAAGCAATGAGTGTAAGGAAAACTACCCAACCGAGAATTCCACCTAATTTTCTCTGGTTTGATTCCGCATCATATTTCTCCATCAACTTCTGCTGTTCTTCTTCTGAGAGTTGTATTTCTTCCATATCCAACTTTTTATCTTTTTTGTCACTCATCAATCTTCACTCCTTTCAAGTATTTCCATAACGGAAGTTTATCTATTTTCACCGTATACCGAGCACCAGGTTCAAAGTAATCATTGAACCAAACCATCTGCTCTTCATCGTCACCCGCATATTGCCAGCGGAGCCGATGTTCGGACACGGTTTTACCATTGCGTATATTCATTGATTCAAAACGGATATTCATATTACCAATATGATACTTCCCATCCTTCGCTTCGAATGTCTGACCTTCTTCTGCATTGGAAGGCATACCAATTCCAAAAGATTCAAAAATCATTTCATATTGTTCAATATTTAAATCAGCTGTTATGATATATTTCTCCTCAACATCTGTCAGGTGGATCGAATGAGTAAATATTATATCGAATTGATCCCCTTTATTCATCGGCAGAAAAGCCGCAATCTCCTTCGTATTCTCTTGATAAAAAACAAGCGCCGTGCGCGAAGGGATAAATAAAATGAGGACGATAAGTAGTAGGATTATAAAGGCAATAATCATTTTTTTAAATTTCATTCTATGTAACCACCAGTTTTTTCGTCAATAAAGTGAAACTTCATTCAGTGGGGGTTTCTTCTCCCCCCCCACTGAATGTTAGTTGAACAGAATCAGGGTTTTACGGACTGTATACCCCCACCTTCACATGTAGGGTTACCCTCATGCTTAGAGGTGGGGGTATTACAGACCGTTAATACGTGATAAAACGGCCGGCGTTCAAAACTAATCTACCGTCTTGATTGCCGGCCACGAAATTCAGTTAATTATTCATCAAGCACTCCTGCTTCTTTGAAGTAACGCTCCGCACCTGGGTGGAAATCGATTCCGATTCCTTCAACACCTGTTTCTGGTGTAATAAATTCCCCTTTAGAGTGTGTAATCGTGTCCGCATTATCATAGATTGCTTTCGTAATGTCATAGACAACATCTTCTGATAAGGAGTCTGTCACCGCAAGCATTGCAAGAACTGCTACAGTCTTGATCTCTTCATCTACACTACTGTATGTCCCCGCGGGAATCGTGTCCTCTGCATAGTATGGATATTTTTCAATAATGGCATCAATCTTGTCTTGCTCAATCGGTACGACGGAAACTTCTGTTGTAGCACCTAAGCCTTCAACTGCCCCAGTAGGTGTACCTGCAGTGATGAATGCTGCATCGATATTACCGTCTTGAATACCGCCAGTTGATTCGTCGAAATCCAAATGCTGGGCATCGACATCATCCATTGTCATATCGTAAGCTTCGAATATCTGTTCAGCGTTGATATAAGTACCTGATCCTGGTGCACCTACAGATACCTTTTTACCCGCAAGGTCTTCCACTGATTCGATACCTGAATCTGCTGTTGTTACAATTTGTACCGTTTCCGGATAAAGGGATCCTATTGCCAATACATTGTCAACCGGTTCACCTTCAAACGCATTAATTCCTTCTACCGCGAAAGCTACGACGTCTGTTTGTACAAAAGCAAGCTCTGCCTCGCCTTCTTTAAGGGCAATAACATTATCCGCAGAAGCATTGGAAGACGGAGAATCTGTTTGAATCCCTGTCTCACTCGTGATAATTTGCGCCATTTCTCCGCCAAGCGGGTAATAAGTACCGCCCGTTCCACCCGTAAGCATACTTAGAAAATCGGGCGTATCTTCTCCCGTTTCTACATCCTCAGTGCCTTCATTACTGGCGTTGTCGCCGCCAGTATCCCCAGTTGCATCTCCTTCGTCATCTCCTCCGCCACAAGCTGCCAAGAATAAAGCAAGCGCTATCAAAAGAACGGAGAAAATAGATAATTTACTCTTTTTCACCTTATATCCCCCTTTCGTTATACGTAAAATTCTAACAAAAGTCTCTATTTTGTCAATATAATTCTTGTAAACTATCGGCAAGTTAGCAATTTTCTATAGGAATTTAACGATAATTACCATACAAATCACGAATTAGGTTCGTACTATTCCTTTCTAATACTCTACCTGTTTTAAGTAAAAAGTTCAACAAAAATGTATCCGTTTTCAATTCACTTCTTGACAATATTACGAAAATTCAATATGATAGTGTGTAAATATTTTGATGTTTCTCATGATTGGAGGTTAATGAGATGAAAGTAAAGATAGCTGTGTTCGGAATACAGGAAACAATTGACCGAGTTTATGCAATTTTACCAGAAGATGCCGAGATTGAATTGTTGCCTTTCGTTTATTCCAATGTGAATGAGACAACCTCTCTCCTTGATACCGTTTATAATTGTGATGTTTACTTATTTACAGAATATCTCTCTTATCTATATGCCCGAAATCAAATTGAAAGGAAACGCCTGCCAACCGTAGCGATTGAATTAGACCCGTATAGGATAAGCGCGGCCCTCTACCGATTACAAGCGGAAGGTCCGGTTAAACGAATTGCTTTCGATTTGTTTGATGAAGCCTACCTAAGAGATGTAAAAAGTGAGCTAGACTTGGAAGACGGACAGATTCACTCATACCTGCATGACTCGTGGGAGAGACCAGATATAGACAGCCTGCTCACCTATTACACTACGCTTTGGCAAAAAGGGAATATCGATCATGTTCTTGCAAGTACAGCAGAAATCACTGCAGCTCTTCAACAAAAAAATATCCCAGCAAGCACCATTCACTTACCTGATCTCCGGCTGAAACAAGCGCTAGAGAAAGCCATTTCACTTGCCAAATTAAGTGAATCGGAAAACACACAGATGGTGACTGGCTATATTTCAATCCAAGGAATTGATGAAAACACAGAAATCGTCGGACATCGTTTAGATATTTTAAAGCAAATCAGGAAGATCGTAGCACGGTTTACCAATCGGACAGATTCAACCTTCACAGAGACGAAGGAAAGACGATTTATTATATACGGTAGTGAGAAGCTACATAAGCATTTGAAAGAACATTACCGTTCATTTCCTTTATTACAAGAAATGAAAAGCAGTAAGCTTCCTGTTTATCTTGGATTCGGACTGGGACTCAGTGCACTCGAAGCCGCGAAAAATGCCGAAATAGCGCATGAAAGCTGTCTACGAAGTGATCATAGTATTTGTTATATCACAAATGAAAGACAAGAAATGATTGGACCGATTGGCGTCGAAAAGGAGATTGACACATCAAGTCTATATCAAGCATTGATCCACGATGCTCGCTTGAATAATGAGCTTTCGTATAATTTTATTGATTTTATTACCAACCGAAATAATGAACCATTCTCAACAAATGATGTGGCATTGTTTTATCAAGTAACGAAACGGAGTGCTGAACGGACGGTAAATAAGTTACTAACAGGGGATGTCATAAGGGTAGCTGGTGAAGAACGACCCTATAAAAAAGGGAGACCACGCAAGTTATTTACGCTGAATCATTAATGCAAACAAAAAACCTCCATATTGCCCCTAATAAAGGGTCATATGGAGGACTTCTTTTCATTTACAAACTCAATAATTCCCGAATATCATCTTCGCTCAGGCTGCTTAGCATTTGTTCGCCTGGCTGAATGACTTGGTTGATGAGTTCACGTTTTTTCTGTTGCAATTCGTAGATCTTTTCTTCAATCGTTCCTTCTGCAATGAGACGGATGACTTGAACGATATTTTTCTGTCCAAAGCGGTGGGCTCTGCCGGTTGCCTGATCTTCTACGGCCGGATTCCACCAGAGGTCATATAAGATAACCGTATCGGCACCGGTCAGGTTCAACCCGGTTCCCCCTGCCTTTAGCGAAATAAGGAAGACACTCTTCTCCCCGCCGTTAAAGCGTTCGCTCATATGCTGACGTTCCTCGGAAGCCGTATCTCCGCTCAGGTAAAAGAAATCGATTCCTTCTTTATTCAGTTCCTTAATAATCAATTCATGCATACTCGTGAATTGGGAGAATATCAGCATTCGTTTGTCGTTTTCAAGAGCTGTCTTCACCGTTTCCATTAATTGCATTAGCTTGCCCGACTCCCCTTGATAATTCTCAATAAATAAAGAGGGGTGACAGCATAGCTGCCGCAATCTTGTCAGTCCTGCGAGAATCTTCATCCGGTTCTTATTAAAGCCACTATCTTGAAGTGACTCAGAAGCGTCTTGCTGTACTTGCTGCAAATAACCGACGTACAATTCCTTTTGTTCCTTGGTCAACTCAGAAAGACTAACAGATTCAATTTTATCCGGTAATTCCTTCAATACATCCTGCTTTAAACGGCGTAAAATAAACGGTCTTGTGATACTTGCAATTCTCTCATTCGAAAGCTGCTTGAAACTTCGTATATTCGGCATTAAGCCTGGCAAAACGACTTGAAAAATGGCCCATAATTCTTCAATCGAGTTCTCAATCGGTGTCCCACTTAAAGCAAAGCGGCGAGAAGCATTGATCTGACGGATTGCCTGGGACGTCTTCGTTGCATAGTTTTTAATATATTGGGCTTCATCCAGGATCAATGTTTGAAAGTCGAGTTGGCTATATTGTTCGATATCCTGACGTACTGTTGAATAAGAAGTGATCCAAACATCGACATCCTGCTTATTCTCGATTTTTTCAAGTCTCTCTGCCGGTGACCCGGTTAATATTTCAACCTTTAAATGTGGTGTGAATTTATCGAATTCATTCTTCCAATTATAAACAACCGATGATGGAGCGACGACTAGATGCAGCTTGTCACTCGGTTCAGATGCAAGATAAGCGATTGTCTGCAATGTTTTCCCAAGCCCCATATCATCTGCCAAAATCCCACCTAAGTGATAACGACTGAGTGACTTGAACCATTGATAGCCTGTCAGCTGATAATTCCTTAAATCGGCGTCCAGATTTTCCGGCAATTTATCGACATGTTCTTCTGGTGAACGCAAATGATGAATGAGTGAGCGGAATTCCGGGTCATGGCTTTTTTTCGTATCGATCAGTTCATCAATTTGCGTACTCCGGTAGAGCGGCATTTGCACGTTTCCGCTGGTCACATCCTGTTTTTTTATATCCAGCTGATCGAAAAACTCATTTATAGAGGAAAAAGCATCATTTTCAAGCGAGAGGATTGCCCCGCTACTTAAACGGTAAAACCGTTTCTTTTCAATAACTGCCTGTAAAATTGAATCCACTTCCGATTCATCCACTCCGTCAATATCAAAGCTGATTTCAAGCAGATTGGAAGCCGAATCGAGATTCACGTTTGTTGTAGCTGTCGGTTCATGCTCTACAATCATATACTTCAAATCAGACGTCAGAAACAATTCCACTTTGTCCGCCAACAGTGGGAGGATTTTATAAAGAAATTCATAAAGCTCCTCTTCTTCTATTGTTTCCAGATAGAGTTCCTTCCCGTTATACCGGAAATTCGCATGCTCAATCAGCTCCATAATTTCCCGTTCTTTCTCCACTTCACGGATAATGATCACATCATTTTGCCCGCGTCCATTAAATGGGTTAACGAGATGCTTTCCGTATTGATATTCCAACTTTCCTTTCACTACCTCATCCTGCAATTCAAGGTAAAGTTTCGCTTGAAGTGGCACCTGAATGACTTCTTCAATAATATTCTCTGCAACCGTGACATCACCTACCGTTTTTAAAGACGGAATGACTTCGGAAAAGAAACGGTCTGCCTGCTGCTTTGAAATCGCAAGGGCATGATGATTAATGTTAAATTTAAACAAGTTGGCAACAATCTCGGTTTGTTCTGGAGTAATGAAATAAAAGACCCCATTATTCAACAGCATATTATATTCCTTCAAAACAGACATACCGCTGCCTTCTTTAAGCCGCAGCAAAATGTCCGCTTCGTTACTTTTTTCAAGCATAAATTGAAAAGGGAATCCCTCTTCAGCAATCGTTACATCCTCATACGTCCGGTCCGCAACTGTAACCGTTGTCTTCCGGTTTGCAAGCTTCATGAGCAAATCACGCGCGGCAAGAGGCGGAATTGTCATATACCGGTTGTCGGCTGAATTTGTCATCGAATAGAACGTGGAGTGGTAAATATTTTCATTCTTCCAGATCGCATGTAACATCCGGAATACTTCCTCATCCAACTGCAGAAGATAATTTTCCTCTGGCCTGAATGTGAAGTTCTTCGTAAAAAAGTATTCTTTACCAGAAAGGACTGCATCGATTAGTTCAACCAGTTCTTTTACCACATAAGTGCGATTCTCTCCGAATTTCAATTCAATGAGTAAATTGCCACTATAACTAACATGCAAATGATACTCTACCTGTACCGGCGTCTGGTCCATGACAAGGCTCGGATTTTTCTGGTCTAATTGCTGCAGCTCGCTAATCTGCTCAATGAACCGGTCTGTAATTTTATAATCATAGGAAACTGCCTGTTCCCCGGACCCGTCCTTCGCTTGTATCATTAGCAAAGTTGCTACAATATGCTTACAGGAGCCATATGTGTCGAACGCTGGGCAATCACAATACGTTTCAATCATTCCTTTATTGATGCCTTTTACATCGATTTCCACAAAATAATCTTCCGTACCGGTGACGGTTGTTGTCCACACACCATGATTCCTGTCATAGAGCGGTTCACTGACTCTGCCCTTGTTATAATAATCGACTCCCCGACGGTAGATGACCGATGGGAATAATCTGCTGATATTAACATCCTTTAATGGTTTCAAGATCCTACTACCTGCCTTTATGTTATTGCCTTAGTTCCATTTTAAAGGAAGCAAGGATAAAAGTGAAAAGAAATCATATTACGCTCCGCTGCCGTTTTCCTTTTAGATAAAAATAAATATAAATGATGATGGAGCAAAGAATGGAGATCGATGATGCAATATAAATCGATGCGTAATTAATATTCGATGCGAGCATCCCGAAGAAAATCGCAGCAACTCCAATCCCTAAGTCAAAGAAGGAAAAGAATGTTGCGTTCGCCATCCCTTTCCGGTTCGCTTCCGCCCTATCTACCGCCCAGGCCTGAAGCGCCGGTTGTACTGTTCCAAAACCAAATCCATACAACGCTGCTGCAGTCAACAAAATCGTCTTACTTGGTAACCAAGCGAGTAAAAGCATGGCAGAAAAGATGAAAAGAGCACCTGGAATGAAGACATAGAGATGCCCTTTCTTATCATAAATCTGTCCTGCAAAGAGCCGGGAAAACATAAGGAAAATCGCGTAAACAAGAAAATACATTGTAATCCCTTCTACATTCCGCTCTAGTGCATGAAGTGGTAAGAAGGTAGCGATCCCGCCAAATGTCGCCGTAATGAAAAACATAAGGATCGAAGGCTGTAACGCAGTCTTCTCAAGCACATCAAAACGAGCAGGTTTTGATTGTGTCTCCGGTGCTTCTACCTTTTTATAACGTATGCCAAGGGATAAAAGTAATGCAGTAAGTCCAAGTGTTGCGCAGATGAAAAAGATATCCCGAAACGAAATGATGCCAACAAGGGATAAACCGAGGGACGGCCCCATGGCAAGGGCAATATTTCCAGATAATCCGAAATACCCCATCCCCTCTCCTCTTCTCTTAGGTGGAATCAAGTCTGTTGCAATTGTTCCTCCTGCAGTCGTAGAAAATCCCCAGCCTGCACCCTGAATCACCCGTACTAATCCGAGTAGAAAAATACTTGCAAGGAACCCATAAATCCCCATTGTTATTACAAAAATAGCTAACCCAATAATATATACGAAGCCACGCCCTTTTGTTTCCAATGCATGGCCAGCGAATGGTCTTAATAATAATGCCGAAAAAGTAAAGATCCCAACAATGATACCAACCATCTGGTCACTGCCACCAAGCTCCTTTACATAGAGCGGGAGTGTTGGCAGCGTCATTTGGAAACCAAGAAAAATAAAAAAGTTAGCTAACCAAATAAATATAAAATCCTTTGTCCAAATTTTATCCTCTTTTGGTCTCGAGTATGCTCTTGCCTCTCCCATTTGATCAGACATCCTCTCCTAAATGCTTAATACTAAATTATACCGGATTACTTCGAGAATGGAAATATCTTAACTTGCGCATCTGTAAATGAGAAAGCAAATCATCCTTATCAAGCGCCCGCATGGTAGATTGCTTTCTTTCAGTGTAAGTGCAACTTTCTTCTGGAGGTTCGCAGTCCAGACACCTCTCGCTTTCCGCGGGCGGCTGGTGAGCCTCCTCGCACGCTTTGCGCGCTGCGGGGTCTCACCTAGGCCTATCGACGAACAGGAGGTTCTAATGCCGGCATTGGTCACAGGACGTGACCGTACTTAGCCGGCCTCCCGCAGGAGTCTCGAGGTGTCTGGGCTGCTCCGAGGAAAGGCCAAATTTGGAGCACTATTTATTATTTCTTAAATAGAACGCTTATTATGGTGGGATATTTTCCATCAACAATAACACTCTCTACCAGTTCAGTTGCCCAGTGGACGGTGACTCCTGCGGGAATAGCACGAGTCCGGAGACCCCGCAGGGCGGTAGCCCGAGGAGGCTTCGGCTGTGCCCGCGGAAAGCATCCGTCCACTGGGCAACTGAACGGCGGTTAGAACGCCATAATTAGTGAACGAGCCAGATACTTACGCTGAATGAAAGCAAGTAAGTTACTTTGCTAAGAAGAATTTTTTAAAAAGTGTGCCACTATGAAACTTTTATCTATTCCATCCGTATAACCTACTACGGCGAAGCATACATATTTTATATTGGAAAGGAGTCTATACCTGTATGGAAACGATGTTGGAAGTAAAAGGACTTAATAAATCCTTTAAAGACAAACAAGTTTTAAAAAACATATCCTTCGAAGTAAATAAGGGTGAAATAATGGCCATCCTTGGGCCGAACGGAGCAGGGAAATCAACAACCATCCGTAATATTATGGGAATCATGTATCCCGATGAAGGAACTGTAACATTCCATAACCACCAAGGAAAAGGAATACCACAAAATAAAATTGGCTACCTTCCCGAAGAACGGGGCTTGTACAAAAATGTGAAAGTGATGGACATCTTGCTTTACCTTGCTGATTTAAAAAGTTACCCCTTGGACAAGGCAAAGAAACGTATTCTTGATTACTTGAAAAAGTTTGACTTGGAAGGAAAAGAAAATGTCAAAATGGAAGAATTATCAAAAGGAATGGGACAGAAGGTACAATTTATCGGCGCAGTCATCCATGAACCGGAGTTATTAATCCTCGATGAACCTTTCTCCGGCCTTGATCCAGTGAGTCAGGAAATTTTCAAAGATGAAATTCGAAGTCTCCGGGATAATGGCACTGCTATTTTACTTTCTTCTCATCAAATGAACCTGGTCGAAGAAATGTGCGACCGTTTATTTATGATTCAGCGTGGAGAAAAGATCATTTATGGGTCACTCTATGATGTAAAACAAGAATATGCGAATTTCAAATGTACCATTCGTGGAAGCAATGAAAGAGGTACACTCGAGACGATTCCTGAAGTTGAAAATATCGAACAGGACGGCGATGTAGCCATTCTTTACTTAACGAAGGATGTTAATCCAAACCGTTGGCTGAAACAACTGCCAGACGATGTTACGATTCAGGAGCTGGCGATTGACCGAGTATCTCTCCATGAAATCTTTATTGATATCGCTACAGATAAACGCTTAATGTCGGAAGAAGGTGAAATCCATGCGTAATGCAATGAAAGTTGCGAAATGGGAAATCAAGCGAAATATGAAAAATAAAACCTTTCTAATCGGGTTATTCCTTACTCCCCTATTAATCGTCGGTTTCGGCTTGATTGGCAGCTGGATTGGAGGCAGTTCTGACGATGACTCTCATGAAGATGAGATGACTGTTTTTATTAATGATGAGATTGGTATCATAGATGAACTTACACAATATGCTTCTGAAAGTGGACTGGAATGGTCTATAGAGGAAGCGAATGTGGAAATTGGCGACGTTGCTGCTGAGTTAGATGGTGCGGAGGATACCGCCTATATTTTATTAAATGAAGCTGCTTTAAATGATGGTGTCGTTCCAGTATATATCGCGGAAGATGTCGATCCATTCTTTTCAAGTCAACTAGCAATTTTCCAAGGGCCAATCCTCGCCCATCAGATGAAAGCGCTCGGGTTAACGGAAGAGCAATCGCTTGCTGTCTCTCGCGGGATTCAGTTTGTCGAAATGGATGCAGAAGAAATGACGAACGACAAAGCTCTTGAAGACGAGGCATCCGGTGAAGACTTCCTAGCGGGAATCGTCCCAGCAGCCTTTGGAGGAATTATTTTCATTTCGATCCTTTTCACCGGGATGGCAATGTTCCAAAGTGCATCCCAGGAGAAAAAAGATAAAATTGCTGAAATCATTCTCTCTTCCGTCACTCCTGAGGAATTGATGCAAGGGAAAATTATCGGTTATTTCGTCCTTGGACTTGTGCAGGCCGCTGTATTGCTTGTATTTTTAGTGCCAATGATCCTGTTTCTAACCGATGTTCCGCTATTTGAGTATCTGTTCGTCCCAGAGACTCTTCTATTCGTACTCCTTGCCGTCTTAAACTACTTAATGTTCGCAGCAATCTTTGTCGGAATTGGGGCTACGATTGAAGATGTAACAACTTCAGGAAATTTCCAAGGGATCGTCATGATGCTTCCGTTCTTGCCATTTATTTTCATCGGTCCGGTCGTTGGGGATCCTTCTGGTTTAATGGCACAAATCGGTACCTATATTCCATTCACGGCACCAGGTGTACTACTGCTCCGACTCACGATGCTCGATGTTTGGCCGTGGCTTGAGATTAGTATTTCACTTGTAATTATCATCGTCAGTGTCCTTGTATTTATTCGACTTGCTGGTAAGATCTTCAAAGTCGGAATTCTTATGTATGGGAAGAATGCAACTCCCGGAGAAATTTGGAAATGGTTAAAAGCATGAAGTACTTTTTCCATTTAATCTAGAAATATACTATAATACTAGTATAATAGTATTCACTTGTAGGGGGTAATAATTATGTTAATGTATGTTATAGCCTTGGGTATAGGAGTATGTGTTAGTTTAATTATCGCAAGCGAAGTATGGGATTAATAAGCATGCACAGAGCGCATCCGCTAAATGGATGCGCTCCTTTTTTATGTAAAAACCTAGACACTGACGCTGAATGAAGTAATCGGCAGTTACGTTCATTTAGTTAATTAGCTTTTCCAGACCTTTTTCCTATCTTTTCTGAATAGTCCTTTATTATCATTCTTGATTTATTTCTCTTATTCCCTTGTTTACTATATTCATTCATATTATTATAAAACTATTAATCTAATTTTTTCCAAAAGTAGAAGGAGGCATTTATGAAGAACCTCAAGATTAGCTTTATCGTAATAGTATTACTTACTTTCTTTATTCATGTGGAAAAAATGGAAGCAGCAAGTGGACAAACCTATGAAGTCGGGGCTAACATACTCCACGTTCGCGAAGATCATGCAGGTGATGCAAGGATTATCGGGTTGCTAAATAAAGGGGATAAGCTCACCGCCTTTGGGGAGCAATATGGCTGGGTGCAGACGTATTATGGCGGAAGCACCGCCTGGGTCGCGAAACATCATTTAATTCCTACAGACTCTGCAGTCACCACAGCAAGTTCTGATCAAGCCGCTACAACAAAAGCGTCTGAGTCAACAACCGCCGGCCAGATTACCGTTACAGCACCGAGTGTGAACATTCGCTCTGGTCCAAGTCTGGATCATGCAGTCATTGCCGGGGCAGTACAAGGGGAAACTTTTCATACAATCTCCGTTTCCGGGGATTGGGTAAATATTAAGCTGTCTAACGGAGATACAGGATGGATTGCTGCTTGGCTAACAAGTTCGCAATCAAACATGGCAAGCACAAGTGAGACTGCAACAGAAATAGGAACTACACAGGTTGCAAGTGCCAGTACGGAACAAGTTCAATCTTCAGCAAACAGCTCCCTTTCCGGTTTTAACATTGTGTTGGACGCCGGGCATGGCGGAAAAGACCCTGGTGCAATTGGTCTTAGCGGGATACACGAGAAAGACCTCGTCCACCAAACGACTAATACAATTGCGCAAGTGCTGCGGAATTACGGGGCAACCGTAATCGAAACACGGACATCGGATTATTATTTATCATTGGATGAGCGAGCAAATTTGAGCAATGCCTATGACACGGATGCTTTCATCAGTATCCACTACAATTCGTTCCCTATCGTCTCCGTACAAGGAATTAATACGTTCTATTATAGTGATGCGGGGTATCAGTTAGGGAAGCATGTTCATTCAAATCTTAGTTCTACTGTCCCCTTAACGAATCGAGGACTGGGACAAACAGGTTATAAAGTGTTGCGCAATACGGATGCACCAGCCATTTTACTTGAGCTAGGATTCATCACAAATCCGTATGATTTATCCGTTATTCAAACTGCCGATTACCAGCAGACAGTTGCAGAATCGATTGCACAAGGATTACTAAACTATTTTCATTAAAAACAAATCCCTTCACCATTTTCGGCTGAAGGGATTTCTTAACTTAAGTATCCAGGGCTAACCACGTCCGCTCTGCGCCCAACAACTATCAAACTTCACCCTCCTCCAATCCATAAAGAAGAATTGCCGAGCGATCTTTATAAGGCTTAGTCGCACTTATACCCTTGTCGTGAAAGTCAACTCAGAACTAGGGGAAATTCGATTAAGTACGCCCCGTCGTGGGAGGCACAGTTTGTACGTTGCTACGAAGCAGAGGATGTGCTAATACAAACGCTCTTCGGTGGGACGAGTAATCGCAGTCCCAGGCGTTGCGAAACGAATCGAAGCTATATAGAGCGATTGAACTTACCCCCGTCTATGTTTATGATTAAGAAAGCGAGCAGTATAAACTCTGCGGAAAAAGTCGATTCCGAACTCGCGATTGATGCTGAAACCGGGGAATTGCTTAATATGGAATCACTGAATTAAATAATGTAACCATTATTGCTTAAACTGTTCTAAACGGCTGAAGAAATCAACGACAAATTCATAAAAGATTTTCTCCGTCGGTAGTAATTCTCGGTCGGCGGGAATGATCATCCCAACCGTGCGGGTAACGACTGGATCAATTAATGGAATTCGGACCGTTGCCCGTGGTTGATTGTCGACGAGGGTGCTTTCCGGAACAAGAGAAATGCCTAAACCTGCCGAGACGAGCCCCTTGAGTGCATCAATATCATCCCCTTCAGACGTAACCTTAGGTGTAAAACCAACTCGTTCACAAGCCTGGACGAGAATACGTCTTAAGATAAAGCCTTCCGGGAACATGATAAAAGATTCCTCACGCAGATCCGTGAGCTGTAATG
Organism: Oceanobacillus sp. AG; assembly: GCF_009746545.1. Taxonomy (NCBI): domain Bacteria; kingdom Bacillati; phylum Bacillota; class Bacilli; order Caryophanales; family Bacillaceae; genus Oceanobacillus; species Oceanobacillus sp. AG. The sequence continues at coordinate 6,284 of NZ_WOWT01000002.1, read as the reverse complement.
CACGTTGATTTGCTTTTGGATGATTCAGGGGTAATAAGGCGACGACTTTTTCCGTTGACAGCACCTTCCCCTGTAAGCGAGCTTCATCCACTGGCACCGGCGCAAGTAATGCCATATTCGTCTTCCCTTTCAATACATAGTTTTTTAATTCATAATAATTACCTTGAATTAATTTAAATTTAACTTCCGGGTAATTCCTGCGAAAGGCAGAGATCAATGTCGGCAAAATATACAATGCCAACGTACTGACGAAGCCAATATGGATCGTTCCCTTCTCGGGGTCGGTGTATTCATGAATGACCTGTTCCGCATCTTCAATCACATGGATCGCCTGCTCCATATGCTTTAAGAAAATTTCTCCAATTGGAGTGAGCCGGACATTTCTCCCTTCACGGATAAATAAACTAACCCCAAGTTCTTCTTCAAGCTTCGCAATCTGCCGGCTAACCGCAGACTGGGCAACATGCAGGTTATTTGCGGCATCGGTTACATGTTCTCTTTTCGCTACTTCAATAAAGTATTTAATCTGTCTTAGTTCCATGTATTTCAGCCCTCCTATGCTTATTATCTCATATCGGCATTGATTATATCTATTATTTATATTGTTTAGATAGATATAAAAAGGTAAAATTGAAATATAGTTATACGTACAGACATAAGGAGGATTGGCAAATATATGAACACAATCAGTAACCAACTAGATACTGAGAATAAAAAAGTATCCACATATCTCGATGAAATTTATCGTTCGGTTGTGAAACGAGATCCGAATCAACCTGAGTTCCACCAAGCTGTTGCTGTCTTCCTCCAATCGATTCTCCCTCTATTAGAAAAAGAACCTCATTACATGGAATTGGGTATCCTCGAACAAATCGTTGAACCCGAACGCGTTATTTCTTTTCGCGTCACATGGGTGGATGACAACGGAAAAACCCAAGTAAACCGTGGGTATCGAGTACAATTCAATAGTGCTATCGGGCCTTTCAAAGGTGGTATCCGCTTTGACCCAAGCGTTAACTTGAGTATCGTAAAATTTTTAGGATTTGAACAAACATTTAAAAACTCACTAACCGGCCAACCAATCGGCGGGGCTAAAGGCGGGGCTGACTTCGATCCAAAAGGAAAGTCGGATAATGAAATCATGCGCTTTTGTCAAAGCTATATGACCGAGCTCGCCAGATATATCGGACCTGACATTGACGTTCCTGCCGGCGACCTTGGAGTCGGAGCAAAGGAAATTGGTTATATGTTCGGCCAATATAAACGAATACGCGGTGCTTATGAGGCTGGAGTAATTACTGGAAAAGCTCCCGTTTATGGTGGCAGTCTCGGAAGAACCGAAGCAACCGGTTATGGAACGATTTATTTCTTGAAAGAAATGCTGAGAGACATCGGCCGTAACATTAGCGGAAGTTCCGTCGTCGTTTCCGGTTCCGGTAATGTATCGATTTATGCGATGGAAAAAGCGAGCCAGCTTGGAGCGAAAATTGTCGCTTGCAGTGATACTTCCGGCTACATTTATAATAAAAATGGTATTGTCGTTGAAGTACTTAAAAGGATTAAGCAAGTTGATAAAGGCAGAGTTAGCGATTACCTGAAATTCGATCCAGATACAACATTCCATGAGAACTGTAAAGGTATTTGGAGTGTCCCTTGTGACGTTGCCTTACCTTGTGCAACTCAGAACGAACTAGATGAAGAAGATGCGCTTGAACTTGTCAAAAACGGTGTCATCGCAGTTGCGGAAGGGGCAAACATGCCATGCACGCAAAAAGCAACAAATGTATTGCTCGAAAACGGTGTAACGTTCGGACCGGCCAAAGCAACAAATGCTGGTGGAGTGGCTGTTTCCCAGTTGGAAATGGCACAAAACAGTATGCGTCTCAAATGGACATTTGAAGAAGTTGATGAACGCCTCCAAGATATTATGATGAACATTTATGAAAATTGTGTAGATGCAACCGAACAATTTGATAATGCCACGAACTTAATCCAAGGTGCAAACATTGCCGGATTTAAGAAAGTTGCCGATGCAATGATAGCTCAGGGCGTTATCTAAAAAGTTATTAAAAGACCTGCCATTCTTCTTGATTGGCAGGTCTTTTTTATAAACAAGGACACTCGTGATTTCAGTCGTGAGGGATTCAAAGCAATTGCATCGTTGTAACACACGTTCCATCACCTTCATAAGTGGATAGAACTTCTTCTGCTGTTTTACCTTCATACGATATTTTCACTTCAAATTCATCGTTACGCGGCAACCAAAGATCAATAAATCCATTGTCCATCGTTTCCATTGTTTCATTGACGACGATGTTGCCCTCGCTATCCGTAATTTCCACTGCAAATGCTTCTTTTACCATCTCGCCCTGGCACCCGGTTAAGCTATGATCGAAGCAAGGATGGGTTACTTCTTCAAATGGTGCGATCGATAGGAAGAATTTATCTTCAGGAAGGTCATAGATTTCTTCTTCATTATTCTCATTTGTCACAATCAACTCCTTAGAGGTGATTGATGCAGAGACATCCTTAAACGTACCAGTACTGTATTCATGGACTAATTGTTCAATATCACGTGATGCTTCTTCGGTTCCCGATCCCTCTTCTTCCGCGTTGCAAGCAGCCAAGATAAGACCCGCTAGTAGAAGGATAATCATTGCCATCTTTTTCATCATTTGTTCCACTCCCACGGTATAAATAAAATCTTATACCTCATTTTAGCATGGTAACAATCATACTGGAATAGGGATAAATGAAGATTACTTGACAACTTGTTTACCCTAAAACGACACGGTCATCCTCGAATTGTACCTTGCGAATCCGCTGGAATTCGTGCAAGAGATCTTCTACAGTCAATCTCTGCTTTTCAATCCCATTTGCTTCAAAAATAATTTGTCCTTTATCCATCATGACTAGCCGGTTTCCGAGGTCAAGGGCTTGTTGCATGTTATGGGTCACCATCAATGTTGTAAGCCCCGCATCCGCCACGACTTTTTTCGTAAGATCCGTAATTAACTCCGCCCGGGATGGGTCAAGGGCTGCCGTATGCTCATCCAGCAAGAGAATATCTGGGTCGGTAAAAGTTGTCATGAGCAGAGATAGCGCCTGCCGTTCTCCACCTGACAGCAACCCAACTTTTGCTGTCAGACGATCTTCCAAACCAAGATTCAATGTCTGCAAGTATTCTTTGAACATTTTCTTGCGATGTTTCGTAACACCAAAGGTTAATTTTCGTTTCTTATTTCTTGAATAGGCCATCGCTAAATTTTCCTCAATCGTCATGGATGGTGCCGTCCCTGCCATCGGATCCTGGAAAACCCGGCCGATAAAACGGGAGCGTCTGTACTCTGAAAGGTGGACGACCTGTTTTCCGTTAATGAGCACATCTCCAACATCAGGTAAAAGTTGGCCGGCAATAACGTTCATGAGTGTGGACTTCCCCGCTCCATTACTGCCGATAACAGTGACGAAATCCCCTTTTTCCAAGCTTATGTTAATATTGTTTAATGCCTTCTTTTCATCAACTGTCCCTTCATTAAAGACGACGGAAATTTTTTTCACATCAAGCATTTCTTAACCAACCTCCTTGATATCTTGCTCTAAAGCCCGTCGCTTTTCAATTCGGCGCTTCTTCTCGCGCTGGGCCTGGAGAATCTTCGGTGAAATAAGCGCAATAATAACGATAATCGCCGTAATGAGCTTCATGTCGCCTGTTTCGAGAAAATCAAATCGTAATGCAAGTGTCACAATTATTCGGTAAATGACCGCTCCTCCGATAACTGCGAGGGTTGCTCTGGCAATTGTCTTCGTGCCGAAAAGCGCTTCTCCAATAATGACAGAGGCAAGACCGATAACAATCATTCCGATTCCCATTCCAACATCAGCGAATCCACCAAGCTGGGCAATTAACCCTCCAGAAAGTGCGACTAGCCCATTGGATAAGGCAACTCCGAGAATCGTCAAGTTATCCGTGTTCGCAGACAAACTACGAATCATCCGCTTATTATCTCCAATCGCCCGGATTGCGAGTCCGACCTCTGTCTTCAGAAAATAGTCGGTAACTAGTTTAATAACAACCGTCACAAGGAGCATAACAATTAAAATTGCCCATGTACTTGGCGGCCGGTCAATCCCGAAGATACCTAACATACCATTTAGGCTGTTATCAATCGAAGTCCCCCATACACGTCCCAATTGGTCGAAAATAGTTGATTCCATATGGAGGGATAAGGTCGGTTGACCGAGAATACGAAGGTTGATCGAATATAAAGCTGTCATCATGAGAATTCCTGCTAAAAGAGCATTCACTTTTCCTTTTGTATGCAGTAATCCTGTTAGTGTGCCCGCAACAAAACCTGCAATACCAGCAAGAATCGTAGCGATAATTGGTGGAACTCCATTAATGATGGCTAGTGCAGCCACAGCAGCACCTGTGACAAAGCTTCCATCAACGGTTAGATCAGGGAAATCAAGAACTCGGAATGTCAAATAGACACCAAGTGCCATTATTGCATAAATAATCCCTGATTCTACTGCGCCAAACATTGAAATAAACATAATTTGTACTCCCCCTGCTGACTTCTTTCGATATAGTAAGAAGATAAGCCGCCAATGTTAGCGACTTATCCCCTGTTTTTACTCCATAAAGTGAAACTTCATTCAATGAAGAATTCCTTCCCTCCCCACTGATTGTTAGTTGAACAGAATCAGGGATTTACGGACTGTATATCCCACGCCTTCCCATCTTGAGCTTCTCTCATGTTTAGAGGTGGGGATATTACAGAACGTTAATCCGTGGTAAAGTGAAACTTCATTCAGTAGGGGTTTCCTTTCCACCCCACTGAATGTTAGTTGAACAGAATCAGGGATTTACGGACTGTATATCCCACACCTTCCCATCTTGAGCTTCCCTCATGTTTAGAGGTGGGGATATTACAGAACGTTAATCCGTGGTAAAGTGAAACTTCATTCAGTAGGGGTTTCCTTTCCACCCCACTGATTGTTAGTTGAACAGAATCAGGGATTTACGGACTGTATATCCCACACCTTCCCATCTTGAGCTTCCCTCATGTTTAGAGGTGGGGATATTACAGAACGTTAATTCGTGATAAATTGTGCATCTTCATCCCAGTCGGAATGCCATTCGACGTTTTGTGCTTCAGCTGCTTCCTTATTTATGAACAGTTGCATTTCTGCAGGATATTCTACCGGGATTTCACTTGGTGATTTGTCATTAGTTAAAATATCAACAGCCATTTCACCTGTGCGGTAACCTATCGTATGATAATCTATTCCGTATGTTGCGAAGCCGCCTTTAGCAAGGGAGTCTGGTTCTCCGACAATGAGCGGGATGCTATGTTCATTAGCAACACTCACAACACTATCGAATGCTGAAACTACCGTGTTATCTGTAATAATATAAAACACATCTACATCTTCCACTAACGTAACTGCGGCTTGTTGCACTTCCGATGTATTAGCCACAGTACGTTCAACAACCGTAAGATCGGTTCCTTCCGCCACTTCTTTCACTGTGTTCACTTGAGTTACAGAGTTTTGCTCCCCGGCATTATAAATCATCCCAATCCCTGCACCTGGAAAATAATCGGCAATAAACTGCACTGTTGATTGGATTCCTTCCGGGTGTAAGTCTACTACCCCCGTTACATTACCTCCAGGCTCTTCCATCGACTCAACAAGCTTTGCCTCAACAGCATCTGTCACCGATGTAAAAAGGATCGGAATCTCACTCGTTGCTTGTAATGCGCCAAGTGCACTTGGTGTAGAGTTTGCAAAGATAAGATCCACTTCATCCGCAACAAAACCGTCGGAAATCGGCTTTACGTTATTCTGATCGTTTTGCGCAGTTTTGAAGTCATATTCTACATTCAGCCCAGCATCCTCGAGTGCTTGCTGGAACCCTTCATATGCAGCATCAAGTGATGGGTGCTCAGCAATTTGCGTTGCGCCAATTTTGTATACTTCCCCATCCGTATTTTCATTCTCATTGCCTTCTGATGACTTCGTATCATCGGAACCACAAGCTGCAAGAAGCAAGATTCCAATTGTAAACAATAACAAAACTAGCTTTCTCATCTACTTTTCCCCCTATGTGTATTAACGCGTTAAAGTAATAATGCATAGAGCGATTTTACCATATTTTCTGTATTTAAGATAGACTTTTTTAAAAAAATTCTGTTAATAGTTCCGGGACAGGGGGGTCAGAGCATTTGTCCCGCAACAAGTGGGGCCAAAGAGAGGACACCCCCGTACCACAAGAGAGT